>CAXTUM010000206.1:0-5558 GCA_964247205.1 uncultured Beijerinckiaceae bacterium | reverse complement strand
CGGAAGAGAAGGCTGAGCGAGCCGTCAGGCGCGGCGAAACGGGTGAGGGCGCGAGGACCAGCGTATTGGAGGGCGTATCAACCGCCCTGCCCGCTGCGCAACGTGCCGTGAAACTGCAGGACAAAGCGGCGAAGGTGGGCTTCGACTGGCCGGATATCGGTCAGGTTCTGGACAAGGCGGAAGAGGAAATCCGGGAGCTGAAGGAGGCAGTTGCCAGCGGCAAAGTGGTTGATATCGCAGAGGAACTGGGTGATCTTCTGTTCGTGCTGGCCAATGTTGCGCGCTGGAAAAGCCTTGATCCGGATATGGTGCTGCGGCAGGCGAATGCGAAGTTTGAGCGGCGGTTCAGGCTGGTCGAGGAGATGCTGCGGAACCGTGGGAAAACGCCTGATGAGAGCGATCTGGCGGAGATGGATGCGCTGTGGAACGAGGCGAAGAAGCGGGGTTAAGCTCCCTGCCCCACTCTGATCAGCACGTGCTTTTTCTTGCCGAATGATAGCTTGATTGCGCCGTCATTCACGGCATCCGCAACGGAAAGCATCTTTCTGGGATCAGACACCACCACATCATTAACGCGCAAACCGCCGCTCTGCACCTGACGGCGCGCTTCACCCGTGGACGGCACCAGACCGGCCTTTACGAACGCCGTCAGCACACCAAGGCCAGCCGCAAGCTCCGAAGCCTCCACAACAACCGTCGGCAGGCTGGCCGCAGCAGCACCTTCCTCGAAGGTCTGGCGTGCGGTTTCCGCCGCCTGTTTCGCCGCATCCCGGCCATGCACAAGAGCCGTCGCCTCGTTCGCGAGAATCTTCTTGGCTTCGTTGATCTCGGCCCCGCCCAAAGCCGCCAGACGATTGATCTCGGCCATTGGCATCACTGTGAAAAGCTTGAGGAACTTCACAACATCGGCGTCCTCGGCGTTGCGCCAGTATTGCCAGTAATCATAGGGCGTCAGCATGTCGGCGTTCAGCCACACCGCGCCCGCCGCCGTCTTGCCCATCTTGGCGCCGGATGATGTCGTCAGCAGCGGCGTTGTCAGTGCATAGAGCTGATGCAGGCCAAGCCGCCGTCCCAGATCGATGCCGTTGACGATGTTGCCCCACTGGTCGGAACCGCCCATCTGCAGGTTGCAGCCATGGCGTTTCGCCAGCACCGTGAAGTCATAGGCCTGCAGGATCATGTAGTTGAACTCGATGAAGCTGAGCCCGTTCTCGTTGTCACGGTCGAGCCGGAGCTTGACCGAATCCATCGACAGCATGCGGTTCACAGAGAAATGCTTGCCGATATCGCGCAGCATCTCGATCCAGTTCAGCGTCGTCAGCCATTCCGCATTGTCCGTCATGATGGCGTCTTTCGCACCGGTTCCAAAATTGAGGAACTTGGCGAAAACCTGCTTGATGCCATCCTTGTTATTCTCGATGTCCTGAAGCGTCAGCATCTTGCGGGATTCATCGCGCCCCGACGGATCACCCACCATCGTCGTGCCGCCACCCATCAGCGCAATCGCCGTGTTGCCGGTCTTCTGCAGCCAGTGCAGCATCATGATCTGCACGAGTGATCCCGCATGGAGAGACGGTGCGGTCGCATCAAAGCCGATATACCCAGTCACATCGCCCTTGATGGCCAGCGCATCAAGGCCCGTGAAATCGGAGCATTGATGGATGAAGCCGCGCTCTTGCAGCGTACGGAGAAAGTCGGATTTGGGTGTAAAGTCGGTCATGGATTAGCTCTTTCCTGCCGCGCCTTATTCACGTTTCGCCCGGTGCCGTCAAAGGGGCGTCACGAGAACCTTTACCGCCAAAGCCCACATCACGCAGCCAATGAGGATATCCAGCGCCCTCCACGCCACCGGTTTGCGGAACACAGGGATCAGCAATCGCGCGCCGTATCCCAGCGCGAAGAACCACGCGAAGGATGCCGTCGCCGCGCCCAATGCATACCACCAGCGATTGTCGCCGAACGTGGTGGATATACCGCCGACCAGCACCACTGTATCGAGATAGACATGCGGGTTGAGCCAGGTGAACGCTGCGCACTGGGCGAGAGCAGCCCGCAATGACAGGCCAGCGCCCTGCCCTGTTTCCAGCGCATTCGCCGTCATAGCGCGGCGGAAGGCGGTGAAACCGTACCAGAACAGGAATGCCGCTCCGCCCCAGGTCACAACTTTCAGGAGCGATGGCGCGGCCTTGATCGCTTCACCAAAGCCGGCGACGCCGAGCAGGATCAGCGCCGCATCTGATGCTGCGCAGAACAGAACAAGTGGCAAGACGTGATGCCTTAGCAAGCCCTGTCGCAGCACAAAGGCGTTCTGCGCCCCGATGGCGATGATCAGCGAGCCGCCAAGGACGAAACCTGCGAGGATTGCGGTCAGCATACGGGAGGATCAGATCTTCCCGTCCATGCGCTTGTCGAGATAAGTCCCGATGGTGCCCATCAGTTCATCCATCTTGCCCTCGAAGAAATGGTTCGCGCCCGGAACGATCTGGTGCTCGATGCGGATGCCCTTCTGCGTCTTCACCTTGTCGATGGCGCTCATCGATTCCTTCGATGGCGAAACCCGGTCATTCTCGCCATGTACGAACAGGCCCGACGACGGGCACGGCGCCAGAAATGTGTAATCATAGCGGTTCGCCATGGCCGCTATTGATAGAAAGCCCTCGATCTCGGGGCGGCGCATCAGCAACTGCATGCCGATCCACGCGCCGAAGGACACACCTGCGACCCAGCAGGTCTTGGCCTCGGGCGCCATCGCCTGTGCCCAGTCCAGCGCGGATGCGGCATCTGAAAGCTCACCCGACCCGTGGTCGAAGACGCCTTGGCTGCGGCCGATGCCGCGGAAATTGAAGCGCAGCACCGAAAAGCCGCGCTCCAGATAGGCGTAATAGAGGTTATAGATGATCTGGTTGTTCATCGTGCCGCCGAATTGCGGATGTGGGTGCAGCAGCAGCGCGATCGGCGCGCCGCGCTTCTTCGACATCTGGTAGCGGCCCTCGAGCCTGCCTTCGGGACCGTTGAAAATGACTTCTGGCATTCGTTTCTCGCTTGTCCGGGATGTCGGGTTAACTTGGCGCCAGCCTTGACTTGATCGGCCAGCGCGCCCTACATGCACACCTGTTAGAATTATTCTAGGATAAGAACAGAATAAGAACTTTAGTCTTGTTCGACGCTGAACCCTGGAGCGGCCCGCTATAGCACGGGTCGGCATGGCAATTTCAAGCATTTCGTGAGGTTTTCTCGCGAAATAGCCGGAGCAAGGTGAGATATGGGCGAACGCGCCTATCTCGATCACAACGCCACGACGCCGTTGCGCCCCGCAGCAGCGGTAGCGATGACGCGCGCGCTTGATCTGGTTGGCAACCCCTCGTCCATTCATGCAGAAGGCCGCGCAGCGCGTGCCGCGATGGACCGCGCGCGGGCGCAGATTGCGGCGGCAGTCGGCGGCGAAGCGAAGAATGTGATCTTCACTTCAGGTGCAACGGAAGCCCTGAACACGCTGCTGCGCCCCTCCTCGGCTGTGACATCACACTCCGGCGCGAAGCAGACAAAACGTCTGCTGGTGCTGGCGACGGAACACAGCGCGGCATCGGCTGGCGGCGGATTTTCGCCGGATGATATCGAAACCATCCCTGTTGATGGTGATGGCCTGATCGATCTCGCTCATCTGGAGAAGCGCCTGACGGAACTGGCTGATACCAGGAGCTTCGCGTCTGTCACCGTAGCGGTTCAACTCGCCAACGGCGAAACTGGCGTTGTCCAGCCGGTGCGCACCGTATCACAACTCACGGATCGCTTCGGCGCGCTGCTGGTGTGTGATGCTGTCGCGGCTTTCGGCAAGATTCCGGTTGATCTGGCTGACCTCAACGCGGATGCCATGGTTATTTCTGCCCACAAATTCGGAGGCCCCAAGGGTGTTGGCGCGATCATCCTCAATGACGGCACGTTGCAAATCCAGCAGCCGCTGCTGTCCGGCGGCGGTCAGGAAATGCGCCGTCGTTCGGGGACGGAGAATGTGGCAGGGATTGTGGCCATGGGCGTTGCGGCGCAAGAGGCTGTTGCCCATATAAGAGGTGAAACGAACCGGATCACCGTGCTTCGGGAGCATTTGCTCAAGGGTTTCCGCGCCGTCCGTCCCGATCTCGTGGTTTTCGGCGAAAATTCCCCTGGCGTGCCGAACACGCTGAATATCGGCGTTCCAGATCTGAAATCCGAGACTGCCGTGATCGCCTTTGACCTCGGAGGGGTAGCGATTTCATCCGGTTCCGCCTGCTCGTCCGGCAAGGTCAAGCGCTCGCATGTGCTGGACGCCATGGGTGTTGACCGCAATCTGGCGGAGAGCGCATTGCGCTTCTCGCTGGGCTGGACCACGACGCAGGCAGATATCGATAAGGCCATCGCGGTCTTTACGCATGTTGCGAAAACAGCCGCCCAGCGGCAAGAACGCGTGGCATAGAACAATTTCAATCCGTTCGGGCGCATCACGCGTGAACGGATAGCAAGCACCTTCCGGCCTTGAACCGGATGATGGAGAGACGAGAATGGCAGCGGTTCAGGAAACCGTGGATCAGGTGAAACTGATCGACGTTGACCAGTACAAGTACGGCTTTGTGACCGATATCGAGTCCGATCTGGCCCCCATGGGCCTGAACGAGGATATCGTGCGGTTCATCTCGGCCAAGAAGGGCGAGCCGGAGTGGATGACGGAGTGGCGGCTGGAGGCCTACCGCCGCTGGCTGACCATGCGCGATCCCGCCTGGTCGCGCGTGCAATATCCCAAGATCGATTATCAGGCGCTGCATTACTACGCCGCCCCCAAGGGCGCGAATGACGGGCCGAAATCGCTGGCAGAGGTCGATCCGGAACTGCTGAAAACCTACAACAAGCTCGGCATTTCGCAGAGCGAGCAGGAAATCCTCGCCGGTGTCGCGCCCGCCAACCGCGTGGCCGTGGATTTCGTCTTCGACAGCGTCTCGGTGATCACCACGTTCAAGGATGAACTTGCGAAGGCAGGCGTGATCTTCTGTCCGATCTCCGAGGCGATCAAGGAACACCCGGAACTGGTGCGGAAATATCTCGGCACCGTGGTGCCGACGACCGACAATTATTTCGCCACGCTCAATTCGGCGGTCTTCTCTGACGGCTCCTTCGTTTACATCCCGCCCGGTGTGCGCTGCCCGATGGAACTGTCGACCTATTTCCGGATCAACGAGCAGAACACGGGCCAGTTCGAACGCACGCTGATCATCGCGGACAAGGGCAGCTATGTCAGCTATCTCGAGGGCTGCACAGCGCCAAAACGCGATGAAAATCAATTGCATGCGGCGGTTGTCGAACTTGTCACCTTGGATGATGCCGAGATCAAGTATTCCACCGTGCAGAACTGGTATCCCGGCGATTCCGAGGGCAAGGGCGGCATCTACAATTTCGTCACCAAGCGCGGCGATTGCCGGGGCGACCGCTCCAAGATCAGCTGGACGCAGGTGGAAACCGGCTCGGCGATTACCTGGAAATATCCAAGCTGCATCCTGCGCGGCGACGAAAGCTCGGGCGAATTCTATTCC
>CAXTUM010000205.1:0-5573 GCA_964247205.1 uncultured Beijerinckiaceae bacterium | reverse complement strand
CTCTGCCGCAGCTACAATCAGCCTGATGCCGACCGGTACTTGTCGGAGGGTTACGTCGTGGTCCTTGGCGGCGGCACAGGCCAGCCCTTCTTCACCACCGATACGGCGGCGGCACTGCGCGCGGCGGAACTGGATTGCGCGGCTGTGCTCAAGGCCACCAATGTCGACGGCGTCTACACCGCCGATCCCCGGAAAAATCCTGATGCGACGCGCTACGAGCGCCTCACCCACGACGAAGCCATCGAAAAGCAGCTTGGCGTCATGGATACAGCCGCCTTTGCCCTTGCCCGCGAGAACGCATTGCCGATAATCGTGTTTGCGATTCAGGGCAAAGACGCCATCAGCAGCGTGCTTGCCGGCAAGGGCAAAGCCACGCATGTGGTACCTGTGTAAAGTACCTCAGAGTATCAGAACGGAGTAACCGCCATGGCGGCGACATTTGACATCAACGACCTCAAACGCCGGATGGCGGGCGCGGTGACAGCGCTCAGGCATGATCTTGCCTCTCTGCGCACGGGCCGGGCATCGGCCAATCTGCTCGATCCTATCGAAGTGGAAGCCTATGGCGCCTCCATGCCGCTCAATCAGGTGGCGACCGTTGCTGTGCCGGAGCCGCGCTTGCTTTCGATCCAGGTCTGGGACCGCAGCATGGTGGCGGCGGTCGAGAAGGCCATCCTGAAATCGGATCTCGGCATGACGCCGAACACCGAAGGACAGGTGATCCGCCTGCGCGTGCCGGAGATGAACCAGCAGCGCCGTCAGGAAATGGTGAAAGTCGCCCACAAATACGCCGAGCAGGGCAGGGTGGCCGCGCGCCATGTGCGCCGCGACGGGATGGACCTTCTCAAGAAGCTGGAGAAGGACGGTCACGTGAGCGAGGATGACGTGGCGCGCCAGTCTGATCAGGTCCAGAAGGCCACGGACCAGACGATCGGCGAGATCGATCAGGCGCTGGCGTCCAAGGAAAAAGAGATCATGCAGGTCTGATGTGACGCCAGGCAACGCGATTCTCCAGGCGGATATCGCTCCGGCGAGCGGCGGCGACGACGCGCCTGCGCCGCAGCACGTCGCTATCATCATGGACGGCAACGGGCGCTGGGCATCGCGGCGTGGTTTGCCGCGTTTCGAGGGGCATCGGCGTGGCGTAGAAGCCGTGCGAAGGTCCGTGCGGGCCAGCATCGAACTGGGTGTGCGTTATCTGACGATCTACAGCTTCTCGACCGAGAACTGGTCGCGCCCGGCCGCCGAAATTGCGGAACTGATGGGCCTGTTGCGCCGCTTCATCCGCAACGACCTGGCGGACCTGCACGCCCGCAATGTGCGTGTGAAGATTATCGGCGAGAAAGCCGGTGTTTCCGAGGATATTCAGCGGCTTCTGGCGGAGGCTGAAACTGTCACGCGCGATAATTCCGGGCTGACGCTGGTGATCGCCTTCAATTATGGATCGCGGCAGGAAATGGCCAATGCGATGAAGGCCGTGGCCGAACAGGTCGCATCCGGCGTGCTCGATCCCGCGTCGATCACCGTGAAATCGGTCGAGCGTTTCCTGATGACAGACGGCATTCCCGAGCCCGATCTGTTGATCCGCACATCGGGCGAGCAGCGGCTCTCCAACTTCCTGCTCTGGCAACTGGCCTATGCGGAATTCGTGTTCCTGCCCGTGCTGTGGCCGGATTTCGACAAGATCCATCTGGCGGAAGCGATCAACCTGTTCCATGCCCGTAACCGCCGGTTCGGTGGCATCGGAAGCGTTCCGTGAGCGCCGCGCCTGAACAGGCCCCCGGACTTTCCGAGCTGAACAAACGCATCCTGTCCGGCATTGTCATGGCGGCGGTTGCGATTGGCGCCACCATTGTCGGCGGGTGGTTTTTCGCGGCCATCTGGTTTGGTGCGGCCCTTGCCGTCGCATTTGAATGGCAGCGCATTGTGCAGGGCGATGCCGCCATGCCCGCGACTCTGGCGAGCTTTTCAGTTGTGACGGCTGCAGCAGCGGGCGCTTTCTGGATATCGCCGCTATTTCTGGGGCTGGCTGTCATTCTCCTCGCCATGGTCTGGCTGATGGCCGCTGCAGAGCATCGACCTGCCGCAGTTACGGGTGCGGTCTATGCGGCGGCACTTGGCGCTTCCATGCTTTTGTGCCGCTCCACGGGCACCAACGGCATGATCATCATCTTCTGGCTGTTCGCCGTGGTCTGGGGCACTGATACCTTGGCATATTTCACTGGGCGCTCGCTGGGTGGACCCAAGTTGTGGCCGCGTGTCAGCCCCAAAAAGACCTGGTCCGGCGCCACCGGTGGTCTCGCGGGCGGGGTTTTGCTGGGATGCCTGCTGATTTCAGCTTTGGGCGTGAGCGTGAAATGGCAGCATGTCGCGCTGTCCATTGCCTTTTCGGTTCTCACGCAATGCGGCGATCTCTACGAATCCGCCATCAAACGCCGCTATAACGTGAAGGATGCAGGCAATCTGATCCCGGGACACGGCGGTTTCATGGACCGTCTCGACGGTTTCATCTTTGCGGTCGTGTTTGCAGCGCTGTTCGGTGCGGCGCGGGCGAGTCTTGGCAATGTCCCGCAGGGTCTGCTTGCCTGGCCTTGATATTTCACGGCCTTAACGAGCATTGACCATATTTCGTCAAATTGGCGGCGTTATGAAGAGATCAATGGCCGTCAAAGCGATGGCTTGATACAATGATCAATGGCGAAATGCGCTCGCCGTTGAAGTCTGCGAGGGGTCGATGGACTTTCTATCCGCTATGGGCGGCAATCTCTGGACGGCGCTGTCCTACGCCGTGCCGTTCCTGTTCCTGCTCTGCGTTGTCGTGTTCATTCATGAACTCGGGCACTTTCTTGCGGGGCGCTGGTGCGGCGTGAAGGTCACGGCTTTTTCCATCGGGTTTGGGCCTGAACTGTTCGGTTTTGTCGACAGCCATGGGACACGCTGGAAATTTTCTGCAGTTCCTCTCGGCGGCTATGTGAAATTTGCCGGTGATCTCAATGCTGCCAGCGCGCCGGATTTTGATGCGGCGAATGCGATGAGCGACGAGGAAAAACGCACCAGTTTCCCGCACAAGTCAGTGGGACAGCGCGCTTTCATCGTTGCGGCCGGTCCTCTGGCGAATTTCATCCTGTCCATCGCGCTGTTCGCGGGCATCTCCATGACCTACGGGAAGTTCACCGCCGAGCCGGTCATCGGCACGGTCCTGCCCGGTTCTGTTGCGGAGCGGGCAGGATTATTGCCGGGTGATCGCGTTCTGCGCATTGACGGCCAGCCGATTCCCTCGTTCGAGGCCCTGCAGCGGCTGGTCAACTCCAGCCCTGATGTGCGGCTGTCGATTGTCGTGAACCGCAAGGGTCAGGAGGCGACCATCGCCGCAACTCCGGAATTGATGGAAATCAAGAGCAGTCTGGGCATTTCGCGCATTGGCCGTCTCGGGCTGACGGGAAGCGCGGACCCTGCCTTTCTGCGCACCGAGCGCTATGGCCCGGTGGATGCCTTGCTCCATGGGATGCGCGAGACCTGGTATGTGGTGGAGCGCACAGGATCATACCTCGGCAAGCTCGTGACAGGCCGGGAATCGCCCGACCAACTGAGCGGATTGCCCCGAATCGTGCAGGCCTCCGGTGAAGTGACGAAGGCGGGCGGTTTCCAGTCACTCCTTGGACTCACCGCCCTGATGTCCGTGTCAATCGGGCTCTTGAACCTGTTCCCGATTCCCATGCTCGATGGCGGACATCTCATGTTCTATGCCTACGAGTGGATTCGCCGCCGCCCCCTGTCTGAACGCAAGCAGGAGATGGGTTACCGTGTCGGTTTTGCGCTTGTGATCGCCATGATGGTTTTCGCAACATGGAACGACATCAAGCACTTCATCTCATTATGAGTCACTTTTGGCGTTGCGGATGGGACACGGATAACGAATTTCAAACGCATTCAGTCAAACACGGTTGCAACTGATGGCAACTTGGCTAGAAGCGTGAGAGGGGCAACAGGCGCGGCAGCGGGCTTGTGATCGATTCCCGCTTGGGATCACGGACAGAAAAACGAGTTATTTGATGAAGATGACCTTCGGTTCCCGCCTATCCAGCCTCGCTCTTGGCGCAGGCATGGCAGTCATTCTGGCGCTTCCAGCTTCCGCCCAGTCGATTTCGGTTCAAGGCAACCAGCGGGTGGATGCAGACACGGTCCGCTCCTACTTCACGGGCGAAAAGCTTGATCAGGCCGGTATCGACCGTGCCGTTCGCGCAATGTACAATTCCGGCCAGTTTTCCGACGTTCGCGTGTCGCGTGCCGGCGGCGGTCTTGTGGTCCGCGTCGTCGAGAATTCCGTCGTCAACCGCGTGACGCTCTCGGGCAACAGCAAGGTCAAGTCTGATCAGTTGTTTCCGGAACTCCAGACCAAGTCTCGCGGCGCCTACAGCAAGGCCATGGTGGACGGCGATGTGCAGCGCATCATGGAAATCTACCGCCGCATCGGCCGCAGCGATGCGCAGGTGACGGTCTCGACCGAGACTGCCGAAAATGGCCGCCTCAACGTCACCTTCAATATTGTCGAAGGCTCCAAGACCGGCGTCTACAGCATCAATTTCGAAGGCAACCGCGCCTTCGGCTCGTGGCGTCTGCGCAACCTGATGCAGATCACGGAATCGAACCTGCTCAGCTTTCTGAAGACCTCGGACGTTTATGATCCGGATCGTCTTGCGACCGATATCGACGCCATTCGCCGCCATTACCTCAAGAATGGCTACGTCGATATCCGCATCGTATCCTCGGAAGCCGTCTACAGCGCCGAGCGCAAGGGCTATATCATCACCATCGTGGTGGATGAGGGCGAGCAGTATCGCGTTGGCGGCGTCACCGTTGATTCCCGGCTGCCGAACGTTGACGAGCGCCAGCTGCGCAGCAATCTCCGGACCACACCGGGCTCTGTCTACAACGCTGAAGCCGTTGAAAAAACAGTGGAAGGCATGACGATTGATGCCGCACGCCGTGGCCAGCCCTTCGTTCAGGTGCGTCCTCGCGGTGACCGCGACAATGCAGGCCGGCTTATCAATCTCGGCTATACCGCCGATGAAGGTCCGCGTGTTTATGTCGAGCGCATCAACGTGCGCGGCAACACCCGCACCCGCGATTATGTGATCCGCCGCGAGTTCGACATGGGCGAGGGCGATGCTTACAACAAGGCGCTGGTGGACCGCGCCGAGCGCCGCCTGAAGGCTCTTTCCTACTTCAAGAACGTCAAGATCACGCAGGAGCCTGGCTCTTCTCCGGACCGCGTGGTTCTCAACGTGGATGTCGAGGATCAGCCCACGGGTCAGTTCTCGGTCGGCGCAGGGTATTCGACCAGCGACGGTGTGCTGGGTGAGGCCTCGATCGCCGAGCAGAACTTCCTGGGCCGCGGCCAGTTTGTAAAGCTGGGAGTTTCTTACGGCCAGCGCTCAAAGGGCGTCGAGTTCTCGTTCACTGAGCCGTATTTCCTGGGGTATCGCATGTCCGCCGGCTTCGACTTGTTTTCGAAGTACACGGACAATACCAAGACCAGCCGCTACGAGAGCCGCGTGACAGGCGCTGCTATA
>CAXTUM010000204.1:0-5598 GCA_964247205.1 uncultured Beijerinckiaceae bacterium | reverse complement strand
GTGGGATCTGGGCAAGGCCTTCGAGGAATCCGCAATAATCGCGCCAATCACGAAAGCGGCGAGCTTTGCCGCCATCGGTCTGCAGCGCATTATGCTGAAGCAGAACGACACGACAAAGCAGGACGCGAAGCTCTCCGATCTCGTCTGGTCCATTCCCGAACTGGTGAGCCACCTCTCGCGCTACTATCATCTCGCACCCGGTGATCTGATCTACACCGGCACACCCGCCGGTGTCGGCGCGGTGAAGCCTGGAGACGTGCTGCACGGGGGGATCGACGGCCTTGATCCCATCGCGCTCACCATCGGCCAGCCGGAATAACAGGGGAACCGCGATGCATTTCCATGGCTATTTCCGATCATCAGCCGCGTACCGCTGCCGCATCGCCTTCAACCTGAAGGGAATTTCACCGGAGTTCACCCCGGTGCATCTTCGCAAAGGCGAGCAGCGATCGCCGGAATTTCTCGCGCTGAATCCGCAAGGCCTGGTGCCTGCGCTGGTGGACAACGGCCATCTGCTGACGCAATCGCTGGCGATCATCGAATGGCTGGATGAAACATATCCGAACGCCCCTCTCCTGCCAGGCAATGCCTACGACCGCGCCCATATCCGCTCGCTGGCGCTTTCCGTGGCATGCGATATTCATCCACTGCAGAACCTGCGTGTGCTGAAGCATGTGAAGGAGACCTACAGGCAGGATCAGGCCGGTCTTGATGCCTGGTGCCGCCACTGGATCGAACCGGGTCTGAAAGCCTTCGAGGCACAGCTCAACAGTAGCGGGAAATCAGGATTTTTCTGTGTTGGCGATACTCCAACACTCGCCGATATCTGTCTGATCCCGCAGATCTTTTCGGCTGCGCGCTTCAATGCAGATATCAGCGCACTGCAAACCATCCAGCGCATCGTCGCCAATGCCGAGACACATCCCGCTTTTCATGCGGCTCACCCTTCCCGCCAACCCGACACCGAAGCCTGAGCGGCGGGAAGTTCAGCCATGGCCCATTCAGCACCCATCCTCATCGCTGGCGGCGGCATCGGCGGACTCGCCACGGCCATTGGACTGGCACAGAAAGGCTACCGCAGCCTCGTACTGGAAAAAGCGCCGCAACTTGGCGAGATCGGCGCCGGAATCCAGCTTGGTCCCAATGCATTTCATGTGTTTGATCAGCTCGGCATCGGCGATGCCGCCCGCAAGATGGCAGTCTATATCGACGCTCTCGTCCTGATGGATGCCATTTCCGCCGAGCAGATCGCCCGCATTCCTCTGGATGAGCCTTTCCGGCAGCGCTTCAGGAACCCCTACGCCGTGGTGCATCGCGGCGATCTGCACGGCGTTTTTCTCAGGGCTTGCAACGAGAATCCGCTGGTTGATCTGCGCACATCCTCCGAAGTACTCGGTTACCAGCAGGACGGATCATCCGTGAGCGCACAGCTTGCCGACGGCACAACCGTCAAAGGCTCGGCGCTGATCGGCGCAGACGGCCTGTGGTCCAAAGTACGCGCGCAACTCGCGGGCGATGGCAAGCCGCGCGTCACCGGCCACACGACCTATCGCTCGGTGATCCCGACGGAGGACATGCCGGAAGACCTGCGCTGGAACGCCGCGACGCTCTGGGCGGGACCCAAATGCCATATCGTGCATTATCCGCTGTCCGGCTGGAAAGTGTTCAATCTTGTCGTGACGTATCATAACGATGCGCCCGAGCCCGTCGCAGGCAAGCCAGTGAGCCATGACGAGGTCAGGGCCGGTTTCACCCATGTCCACCCCATGGCCCGGAAGATCATCGATCATGGCAAGGACTGGAAAATGTGGGTACTGTGCGACCGCGATCCAATCCTCAACTGGATCGATGGGCGCGTGGCGCTGCTGGGCGATGCCGCACATCCCACACTGCAATACATGGCGCAGGGCGCATGCATGGCAATGGAGGATGGTGTGTGTCTGGCGGCAGAGCTGGATAATGCCTCCGGCGATTTCGGCCGCGCTTTTGAGGCCTATCGGCTGAAGCGCATAGCCCGCACAGCGCGTATCCAGATCCAGTCACGGCTGGTTGGTGATCACATCTATCACCCAGACAGCGGCCATGCAGCATTGCGCAACGCAATCATGAGCTCAATGTCGCCCGATGATTATTACGACAGCCTGCAATGGCTTTATGGCGGCACGGGGCTTGAGGGCGGCGCCTCTGCTGTTCGATAGTCCGGCTGGACACAATCGTGAAAACAGGAAAAGACTGACGTCAACGAAACCAATTAATCCGGGAGGATCCTCACATGAAAATCAACCGCAGACTTCTGATGCTTGGCGTGGGCGCCGCAGTCAGTGCGCCAGCTGTCATCACTGGTGCTGCTGCGCAGGCTGTGGTGACGCTGAAGCTCCATCACTTCCTGCCGCCCGTGTCCAACGGCCACGCCAAGATGCTGGCCCCGTGGGCGAAGAAGGTGGAGGAAGACAGCCAGGGCAAGATCAAGATCGACATCTTCCCGTCCATGCAGCTCGGCGGCACACCGCCCCAGCTTTACGATCAGGCCCGCGACGGCGTGGCGGATATCGTCTGGACTCTGCCGGGCTCAACGCCGGGCCGTTTCCCGACCACGGAGGTTTTCGAGCTTCCCTTCATCTGCGCCGAAAAAGGCATCGTGAATGCGCGGGCCTCGCAGGAATTCGCCAACACCTTCCTCAAGGACGAAGTGAAGGATGTTAAGCTGCTGTCATACTGGGCGCATGATGGCGGCCATATCCATGCGAACAAGCAGATCAAGACGATGGATGATCTCAAGGGCCTCAAAATCCGCAATCCTACGCGCCTTGCGGGTGAAGCGCTGAAAGCGCTTGGCGCGGTGTCCGTCGGCATGCCGGTGCCGCAGGTTCCCGAAAGCCTTGCACAGCGGGTGATCGACGGCGCCGTGATCCCGTGGGAGGTCGTTCCAGCCGTCAAGGTGCAGGAACTCGTCAAGTTCCACACCGAGATCAAGGGCTCGCCGACACTGTATGCCGCAAGCTTTTTCCTCGCCATGAACAAGGCAAAATACGAGAGCATGCCTGCGGACCTGCAGGCGATCATCGACAAGAACTCCGGCATGGCGTTCGCGGAGCGCGCGGGCACCATGTGGGATACGGAAGCTGTCCGCATCCGCGATATCGTCGAAAAGCGCGGCAATACGATCACAGTTCTGGCTGAGGACGAGAAGGCGCGCTGGATCAAAGCAACCGAGCCCGTACTGGCGGCGTGGATCGAACAGATGAAGGCCAAGAACATCGACGGTGCCAAACTGGTCGAGGCCGCACGGGCGCTGGTGGCCAAATACGACAAGGCTGCCTGAGCCACGCCGCTCGATAAAAAATGCCGCTGACTGCCCGGCCTTGCCGGGCGGTCCTGCCAAATACATCGGGGAAATGGGGCCATGGCTGAGGTTGAACTGCCGGTGGAGGCCGGCGGCGGTGGTGATCGCCCGGAAACCTGGCTCACCCGCATCACGGGATATGTTGCTATTTTCGGTGGCCTTCTGGCGCTGGCCGTTGCCATGCTGGCGACCACGAGCGTACTGGGCCGCTGGCTTTTCGGCAGCCCCATTGAGGGCGACTTCGAGTTCGTGAAGATGGCGACCGCTGTCGCGGTCTTCGCTTACCTCCCCTACACGCAAGCCCGGCGCGGCAACATCATGGTTGATACCTTCACCATGGGTCTGAACGACCGCACACGCCGTCTGATCGATGCCTTCTGGGATCTGGTCTATGCCGCGTTCATGGGGGTGCTGGCATTCGCGCTGTTCGTCGGCACGCTTGATGCGATCAAGAGCGGCGAGACAACGATGCAGCGGCAAATCCTGCTCTGGCCAACCATTGGTCTGTCGATGCTGCTCTGCGCACTTCTGGCCATCACGGCGCTGTTTACTGCGCTTCAACTCCTAAAGACCTCGCGCAACGGAAATCTGTCATGAGCGGCACGACAGTTGCCCTTCTCGGCTTCGGCGTGATGCTGGTGCTGATAGCATTCCGCGCGCCCATCGGTTTCGCGATGCTGCTGGTCGGCGCTGCAGGATACATGCACCTCTCCAGTGGCATGGCGTTCTTCTCCTACATGAAGACGAATTCCTATCACCAGTTCGCGAATTACACGCTGTCCGTGATCCCGCTGTTCATCCTGATGGGCGCGCTGGCGGAGCGCGCTGGTATCGCAGGATCGCTGTTCAAGGCGGCGGAGCGCGGCTTCGGGCGTTTCCGGGGCGGCCTGGCCATGGCCGTGATTGGAGCCTGCACGGCGTTTGGAGCGATCTGCGGCTCATCCGTGGCCACGACCGCCACATTTGGCCGCGCGGCTTTGCCCGAGCTGCTGAAGGCGCGCTATGACGGCGGCCTCGCAACCGGGACAATCGCCGTAGGCGGCACTCTGGGAATCCTCATTCCGCCCTCCGTTATTCTCGTGGTCTATGCCATCACGACCGAACAGAACATCGCCAAGCTGTTTCAGGCCGCGCTCATTCCCGGCCTGCTCGCAGCATGCTTCTACTGCATCACGATTGCCATCGTGGTGCGGCGAAACCCAGAACTCGCTCCGCTGTCGGATGCAATCGTCATCGAGAGGGTAAAGCAGCCGCTTTGGCCCAAGGCCGTTGCGGGCGTTGTGCTGGCGGGGCTGGCGGCGCAGGTCATGCGGGGAAAGCTGGATTGGGACGATGCCGCCTTCTTCGCGGTCGCAGTCGCGCTGGTCGCTTTTATCGACATCACCGTGATGCCCGCGATTCTTATCGCCGTTGTTGTCGTCGGCGGCATCTACGGCGGCATCTTCACGCCAACGGAAGGTGCGGCGGTCGGTGCTATCGCCATGCTGATCGTGGGTGTGGCTGGCCGCACACTGGGTTGGCGGGATATCTTCGAGGCCATCAAGCAAACGGCGGAAACGTCCGGCATGATCTTCATCATTCTTCTCGGGGCAGAGGTATTCGGCGCTTTCCTGGCGCTCTCGCGATTGCCGACGACGGCTGCGGAGATGATCGGCAATTCGGGACTGTCACCGTATCTCGTGTTGATTGCGATGCTGTCGTTTTACATCCTGCTGGGCGCAGTGATGGATGAGCTTGCGATGATCCTCCTCACACTGCCGGTATTCTTCCCGGTGATACAGGCGCTGGATTTCGGCATGTCGCCGGATGATGTGGCGATCTGGTTCGGCATTCTCGTGCTGATCGTGGTCGGAATTGGATTAACCGCGCCGCCCATAGGCCTGAATGTCTTCGTGATTTCAGCGCTGGCACGCAACATCCCGATTGCCTCGACCTATCGCGGCGTCCTGCCATTTCTGGTCGCGGATATCATTCGTCTGGCGCTCGTCGTTGCGATGCCAGGGCTGGCTTTGTGGCTGGTGAGATTGCTGGCCTGATATGAGGCGGAAAGTCCGGGATGATGCTGAATTCCAAGTGGAGTGAAGCTCAATCCATGAATGTGACGGTTTTGTGCCCGTTGAGCAGCACGCGCCCTTCAAGGTGATATCGAAGCGCCCGGGCCAGCACGCGCCGCTCGATGTCCCTGCCCTTTCGCACGAGATCCTCCGGCGTGTCGCGGTGGCTGATGCGCTCCACATCCTGTTCGATGATCGGGC
>CAXTUM010000203.1:0-5600 GCA_964247205.1 uncultured Beijerinckiaceae bacterium | reverse complement strand
CAATGCGCCGCGTTCGGCCTGCTGGCCGCGCACGCTGTCGAGCTGATCGAGCTTAGCCTTGGCATCCGAGGCGCGGGAGCGGGCAAAGGCAAGCTGGCTGTTGACGGCGGCGAGCTGCTCTTCCGTGACCAGTTTGCCGCTGGCGCCGACGATGTTCTTCTGGTTCTTGTAGGCCTCTATCTTCTCTTCGGATGCGCGCACGCTGTCACGCAACTCATTGAGCCGCCCCGTCAGGTTCGTGCTGACCCTGCGATTGACTTCGGAACGCGCATTGGCCTGATCCTCCAGGTAAGCTGCCGCGAAAGCGTTCGACAGTCTCGCTGCCTTTTCCGGAGTCGAGGCCGAAACGGCGATGTCGACGATGAAAGTCCTCTCGCCGCGCCGGACCCAGAGGTTGCGGCCGAGCTGTTCGACAATCCGCTGTGTCCGGTCACCACCAACACCAGTGGGGAACAGCCGGGAAAGATATCCGCCGGTTCCGGAATATTCCGGGTCCCGTACCAGACCTTCGCGGTCCACGATGCGGCGCAGCATGTTGGAGGAGGAGATGATGCGAGACTGGCTTTCAATATAGGCGGTCGTGGAATCGCTGTTCAGATTGTTTGGCGAAACCTCGTTGACCAGTGCGCGCAGTTCACGCGGATCGATCAGAACCTGCGAGATCGCCTGAAAACGGTCCGACAAAGTCAGGCTGTAGGCGACACCCAGACCTGCAAAGAGGATGGACAGCAGGACAGGCCACCATTTGCGCCGCCAGAGCGCTGCGGGAATCGTGGAAAGACCAAAGCCCGCCGCGACCGTGGAGGAGCGAGACGTTTCCTGGACTGCACCTTGACGGTCATACTGGAACATAGGCGAACGCGAACCGATTCTGGCATGCAACTGCCTCGGAAGACAGCATTTCTGAATTGCAGTGCAACGGCTGCAAACTTGCCAAAAAGTCCCTAAGGTTTCGTTTACCATAAACCTTGTTTCAGGCTCTAACGAGCGAAATTTGCCTGAAAAGAGGCGAGATCAGCCGCTGCGCCGAAATGTGTCGATCACACGCATCATCGGCTTTGGACGATATTCAATATCGAGCGGCAGCGGTCGATTCGGCAGCTTGTCGTTGCGTTTGAAATGCTCGGGAATCCAGCTGTAGCGGTCCGTGATGCCCCAGCTGATGATGGTTTCGAGCCCGCCCGCTGCGGAGAGCGCATCGAGAAATGTCCTCACGTGCCTTGCTGCAGCCTCATCACGCTCATTCGGAGGCCCAGGCAGACGCCAGTCGATCACATCCATCTCTGTTACGAGAGTTTTTAAACCCAAAGCCTTGAGTTGCTTGACAAATTGTCCGATGCCTTCACTGTCGATTGCCTGCTCCGCATAAAGATGCGCCTGAAATCCGATGGCGTGGATAGGAATTTTCCTGTCCTGCAACCTGTGCACCAGAGCCAGCACGTGCTGGCGGCGCAGGCTCTGCCGCTCTCCGGTGTTTTCGAGATCATAGTCGTTGTAGACCAGTTCTGCCTTCGGATCGGCCTGCGCCGCCGTACTGAACGCGATGTCGATGTGCTCCGGCCCCAGCAGTTTATGCCAGATGGTGTCGCGCCATACCCCTTGCTTGGCCGGATCATGGGCGATGGCCTCGTTGACAACGTCCCATGAGGGAATCTGTCCGCGATAGCGCTGTACGACGGTCTCGATGTGCCTGCGGAGTTCGCTCTCGGCTTCCTTGCGCGTGGCGATTGACTTCGTCCATCCCGGCATCCCGCCATACCAGCACAAGGCATGTCCGCGAACGTCCTTGCCGTTGCTCTTGGCAAAACTGATGATCCTGTCAGCATCGGCGAAACTGAACTGGTCCCGCGCCGGCCGGAGCGCTTCCCATTTCAGGTCATTCATCGGCACTATGATGTCGCAGTATTTGACCAGGGCATCGCGGTAAAGCGGATCGTCCAGAAAGTTCTCCTTCATGGCGGCAGCACCGTAGCGTATGCGCTTGGATTGAGCGGACGCGTTGCCGAGCGATGTGGCGAATGCCGTCGCGGCAAGGCCAGCTATTGCAGTGCGTCGCGACAGATCTAAGGTGGCCATCATTTCTCCCGTGGATGCGCTTCTCATATCCTATCCGGGCTATGCACGGCAAAGCTTGCGTTCATTGAACCCTAACAGGATGGCGCTATCGTTCCGCCCGATGCCCCTGCAGCGCAAAACCATTCTTGATTACCTGACGATCACCTCGGGCGTTTTCGGGCGCCTTGTGATCTCCGTCGTCTATTTCCTGATCGTCGCCAATGTTCTGACACTGGGTGAGTTCGGGGTATTCGCATCGGCTTCTGCGGTAGGACTTGTTCTCTCTCGCCTCATGGCGTTCGGCTTCATCTCGCCGGTCTACCGCGTGGCGACGGTGAAGCCGCGCCTTCTGGGGGTCTATATCGCGGGATTGCTCGCCTTTGCCGTGGCTTCACTGCCGCTCATCCTGCTGGCAGCCATCGCTGTGCATGCGTTGGTGTTCTCCGGGCGAATAGACATCGGCTGGTTTCTCGCGATCATCGCCTGCGAAGTGCTGGGCTGGCGGCTTGTGGAATATGTCGTGATCCAGCTGAACGGCTTGTCGCGTTTCGGCCGTGCCGCAGCTCTGGTGATTCTCGGGTCGGGAATCCGGACACTTGCAGCCATCGCGTTCTTCCTGCTGCCATGGCGTGGTCTGGAAATCTGGATTGTCTTCTATGCCCTTGCAAATGCCGTTACTCTGGCTCTCGCATTTGTCATGTTCGCCCCCAAACTCCGTTTGCGTTTCGCCTGGCGTGTCTATCCCCGGCGCATGCGCGATGCGGTCACTGCCGCACTCTCGGAATTGACGTTCTACGTGCAGTCCGAGCTCGACAAGCTGCTGGTGCTGACAATGGCTGGTGACCGCACAGCCGGTCTCTATGCCATCGCGATGCGCCTGATCGATCTGACGGCTGTGCCCATCCGCAGCTTCAACCAGATGCTGGTGCAGCGCATGATGAGCGATGTCGCGGTGATCGGCGGGTGGAGCAGACGCGCGATAATCGAAGGATTGATCGCCATCGTCTCAACGCTAGGAATGCTCTGTTTCATTATCGTGCTCTGGATGCATCCCGGCCTTCTGGGCCGGAACATTGAGCAGGTCGCGCCGTATCTCCTGCTGATGCTGGCAATCCCGGCCTTGCGCAACCTCGTGGAATACCAGGGCGAACTGCTTTATGCCCGCGAGAAGGTCGTCACGCGCGCCACCCTGCTGGCCGCTCTGGCTGCGCTCAAGTTGTCTATGATGGCTGCCTTGCTCACCCAGATTCATGATTTTCAGACATGGGCGCTGCCTCTGACCGGCATATTCTTGCTGGTTTATCTGCTGTCGACCGCTGTGACCTACCGGTCGCTGGCAAGTGCAGCCAGATAGGCGCGCAGCAGACCGGTCGATGTTCCGGTGAAGGATTGCACGCAGACCGCTATCTGCCGCGGATGCAGCCTGTCGACGAAGGTGCGCAGTGAGGCTTCCGTCAGGGCGTCACCGCTCCAGTAGGTGAGACTCAGCGGCTCCGGATCGGCGAAATGGCCAGCTCCTCCGGTAACATCATCCACATAGTCTCCGTAGATCTGATATTCAGAAAATGTGCGCGAGCGGCCAAGCGTTGCGGCCAGTTCGCGGCCGCTTCGGTGTTCGATGCGGTCCACCATCGCCAGGGCGTGATCGCGACGCCAGCTCACGAGATTGTTGATGTAGTCCGTAGCGGGCAGGGCAGGTGCTGGAAGACCAAGAACGGACGCGGCTTGCCGGACCCAGATCCGATGATGCTGATACGCTTGATCCTGTGTGATCGCGTGTTGTTTGGCGTAGAACCGCACGAGGCCGTCACGCACAAAGGCATCCATCCCGAAAGGCCGGACAAAAACACTGTCGCTGTCGGCCATGACCATCACGTCTTCGTCAATATGGCTTGCGATCAGCATCTTGCGCAATTGCTGGACATGCCAGCCCGACATCGGCCAGACCGGCGGTATCGCGCTCCACCAGATCTTGCGACCTCCGCTGAAAGGCCTCACCATCGGTTTCAGCCATGCTGGCAACAGGGTGCTGTCGGGAATGATATGCCGCCGTTGGCCTTCGAGCGGGGTGAACAGCGCCCTGTCGTGATCCGCTACCAGGATATAATGCCGGAAATCACAGGTCGCCATGCGGTCTAGGCTTTCGCATAGCAGCAGGCAGCGCTGATGATCTGCGGCATAGCTCGGCGTGATGATCGCCAGGCGATCCGATACCATCAGGCGGGGTCCAGTCCCTGTTTCGGTGACTCGAAGCGGACCAGCCCCAGCTTCACCAGAACGACGCGCAGCAGAAACAGCGGATTGCCCAGCACATAGCGCGCAAAGAGCCGTGATGGCTCATGCGCCAGCCTGTAGAGCCATTCCAGTCTTATCTGCCGCATCCAGAGCGGAGCGCGGGGAACCTCCCCGGCCAGAAAATCGAAGAGCGCGCCAACACCGAAGGCAAGTGTTGCATGGTCGCCCGTGATATTCCGGGCGATCCACTGCTCCTGATGCGGATTGCCCATGGCTACCAGCAGGATATCGGCCGGGTTGGCGCGAAGTTCGCCGAGGAAAGCGTCCGTTTCCATGTTGTCCGCATAGCCATGCATCACGGCGGATATCTGGTGCTGCGGCGCGACATCGGCCAGAACGGCGGCCGCCTTGTCCGCTACTCCCGATCTGGCGCCGAAAAGCGCTATCCGAAGCGGGCGTGCTTCCGCCAACAGCAGGGCGGGAACGAAATCCGTGCCGTTCAGGTTGGCCGCTAATGAGCGGCCATGCAGCACTCTGGCTGCGATATCGACGCCGACGCCATCGGCAAACACGGTGAAATCCGAGAGAAGCCCTGCAATCTCCGGATTATCCCACGTCAGATTGGCCGTATGCGCGTTGCAAAACGCGATTTTCGTGGGTTGCCGGTATTGCACGGCCTGCAGCAGGCAACCGATGGCCTCATCACGCGACAGATCGCTGACCGAGACGCCGAAGATCGTCTTGTGCCCCGGTTTAGCTGATAGCAGCTGCTCCGTGGCGATATGACCGCCCAATGACATTGCCTGCCCCATCGCATTTGCGATTTTTATGGGCATTCGCATAGCCAAAATGACCGGCTTACGCCAGCGACTCTTGCATCTATGCTTACTTTGGTTGTCCGTTGGCGGCGCTTGTTTGAAACCATCATCACGGGCTGGCGCTGGATCAAAGGGCCGCTATAGTTTCACCATGAAAATCATGGAACTTGAGCGGCTTGGCCTAACGCAGCAAGTTGCCGCCACACCGGATGATCTGGAGCGTGCTGTTGGCAGGCTTTCACTGTCCGTGGATACCGGGGGCGGACGCGACGCCATCGCTGATCTGCACCAGTCCGGGTGCGGACGATTTCTCTTTCCGGCGCGCGCGAAAGACCAGCCGCTGGAGGCCGTTGTCGTCAATACGGCGGGCGGCCTGACTGGCGGGGATCGTTTCGATATAAAGGTGAGGGTGGCGGAGGGCGCGCGGGCCGTGCTGTCCACGCAGGCCTGCGAGAAGATCTATGCGTCATCCGGCGCAACAGCCAATCTTTC
>CAXTUM010000202.1:0-5614 GCA_964247205.1 uncultured Beijerinckiaceae bacterium | reverse complement strand
GGCATGGTCGGCCAGCCAAAAATGCCAACCGGAACAATATAGCTGATGTCGCCAACATCAGTAGAGGCCCCAGCTGTGATCTCGCCAAGGATTGGCAGAACACGTGTAGCCAGCCCGGCTTCCGGCAGGTTCATCGCCTTCTGGCAACTAAGGGCAAATGACTGTTCTTCAGCGGTAAATTCAATCGGGGTCGCCGTCATGTGGCGATGCATATGGGCAATCAACGTATCATTTGGCAGCAGATCATACATGCCATAGTAGACTTCAAACTCTGCTTTGGTCTGGGTCGACATGGCAGACCCCTCGGCAATTTGGCGGGCCCACTCTGTCATCGCTGCTACTTTTGCGCGGTCGGCATCGCGGATAGCCATCCAGATCTGGGCAAAATCAGGCACAATATTCGGTGCAACACCGGCATTTTCATAGATGTAGTGAACACGCGCCGTTGGCAAAATGTGCTCACGCATCAGATTGATGCCATGGCCAAACAGCTCTGCTGCCTTGAGAGCGCTGCGACCATCCCATGGACTGTTCCCGGCATGCGCCGTTCGACCCCTAAAGATGATCTTGATGGCATTATTGGCAGCTGTCCTAACTGCACCCGTTCCTGCGATCGGCGCGGGGTGCCAGGCGAGACACGCGTCGCAATCATCGAACAAGCCATCGCGCGCCATGTAGACTTTAACGCCCTGCGTTTCCTCCGCAGCGCAACCGTAAACGCGGATTGTGCCAACTGTGTTGGCCTGCTGCATCATCAGCTTGAGTGCGATAGCACCGCCCGTGCAGCCCGCACCCAGCATATTGTGTCCACAACCATGGCCAACTGCAGCGCCTGTTGTGCCCGGTGTTTGGCGCGGCTCGGCTGCGTTACCAAGCCCGGGCAAAGCGTCATACTCAGGCAAATAACCGATGATGGGCCCGCGTGTGCCATGCTTCCATTCTGCAATGAATGCCGTGGGAGTGCCGGAAGTGCCTGTGCTTGTTATGGTGAAGCCCGCGGCTTTCAGTTCCCGGATATGGATTGCAGAGGACTTTTCCTCATGGAGCGACAGCTCGGGATTGGCCCAGACCTCGCGGCTGATGCGCAGGATTGCATCGCGGCTCTGGTTGACGGCCTGCAATGCGACAGCTGAAGAGGCAGGTGGCGCAATTGATGCCGTCGCTGGCGCAGTTGAAACGGGGGCGGCTTGCGCCAGCACGATATTGCTGGAGGTGAGAGCCGCTGCTGCCCCACCGATAGCACTTGTCGCAAGGACTGCGCGGCGATTCATGCCAGATTTGCGGTGTGTCGTCACTCTTAGCTCCATTTTGGATCGCCTGAAGCAAAAAGACCTGCCGCCGATCAGTGGCCGCGTCTTACAGGCTGACTATAGTTGCCCGATATTGCATCCGCAAATAAATACAGACGTGCGGGGCCGGTCTTGCTCCCAAGCAGCCGCTGTTTGCGTGGTGGCACACTATATCCGTCAAACGAGTGTTCATGGCACCGCGGCGAGGAAAAGGAAAACCCCGAAAATCGTCAGATGCACAGCGCCCTGCAGGACAGTCGTGCGTCCAGTGGCAAAGGTGAGCGTGCTGACAAACAGCGTGAGTGCCAGCAGGATCATGGCGTCCTGTCCCAGGCCAAGCGTCAAAGTTTGCCCGAAATAGACCGATGCCGCGCCGACAATCGGGATGGTCAGGCCGATGCTGGCTGCTGCAGATCCCAGCGAGGCATTGAGGCTGGTCTGGAGCCGGTTGCGATTGGCGGCCTTCATTGCCGTGACACCTTCAGGAAGCAACACGACAGCAGCAATCACGACGCCGACCAATGCCAGCGGTAACCCGGCGCCCAGGACCGTGCTTTCAAGCACTGGTGACAGGATTTTGGCGAGCAAGATCACGACAACCAGACTGACCAGCAGCATAATCGAAGCCAGCACAGTGCTGCGGGGTGTCGGCTTTTCGCCATGATGGGTCGGGTCACTTTCCATCAGGAAATCCTCACGGTGCCGCACCGTCTGCACGAACACGAAGAGCAGATAGAGGATGAGAGAAACCAGACCCACGAACAGCAACTGGCTGGAAGCATAGGTTGGGCCTGGCGTGGTCTTCGTGAAGTTCGGCAGGACCAGCGAAATCACTGCCAGCGTCGCGATCACGCTCAGAATGCCAACGGCACCTTGCAGCTTGAACTCTTGCTCATAGTGCCGCTTTCCACCCGCCAGCAGACACAGGCCGACAATGCCGTTGAGGACAATCATCACGACCGAATAGACAGTATCGCGCGCCACCTCGCCGCTCCCTGCAGAGCCTGAGGCCATGACCGAGATGATCAGCCCGACCTCCAGCGTCGTGATGGCCAGCGCCAGCAGGATAGAGCCGAACGGCTCACCAATCCTGACAGCCAGCACCTCAGCATGATGCACGGCTGCAAAAACGGCCCCGCCCAGAAGCACGATGGCTAACGCAATGACGATGCCGTTTGATGGTAAAAACAGACCAGCGAACTTTCCGGCAATCAGCAAAGCCGCCGCAAAAGGGGCCGCCCAGCACCACCATGGCATCTTGTTCCAGTCATGGTCAGCCATGTCATCTCCGTAGCATTCATAGGCCTTTTTCTGTGGTCACAAGCAGGACGTGTCAGTCAAGCCCGATGGTTGAGGAATAATGGGAAGGCTTGCGCCCTTCAACACCGTCAAAATTGCTTTTGCAGTACGATGATCCGGAAGGTGGGCGGATTATGGTCGGATGCGCCCGAGAACCTTTACCTCGCCATTCTCGGTAAGCATCACGATGCCCTCGCCCTACGCTGGAAAGATTCCGGTGATTGCGGTGATGTTCACCTGATGTGTAACGACCACCGTAGAACCACTCGCCGCCCTGCGTGACAGAAGAGCTAGCACCTGTCTTGTCTGCTCTGGGCCCTTGCAAAGATCATCGAAAAACGAATTGAAAACGGTTGCCTCATTAACAGGTTCGCCGAAAGCGAGGTGTGCCGTTTCCATGGCGCGGCACCATTGGGATGCCAAAACCTTGCTCACTGCGATGTTCTTCATCCGGAACGCCGCTCCAATGCGTTTCGCCTGATCGCGTCCGATCTGATCGAGATTGCGCAGCGTTGCACAATCTCCGATACGCATTGCAGAAGGATCACCCCCTCCCGGTGCATTGGCGTGGCGAAACAGGACGATCGCGCCCATTTTCAGTGCGCTCCATGCCGTGCTTTCGAACGCAGACGTCGGGACAGCGCACCCAAATGAAAGGAATGCGGCAAAGAACGTTGTCAGGAGTTGGCGCTCAATAAACATGCTCAACCTCGGACTTTGCGTAGGAGATGATATCAACAGGCAAAGCCGGCAAACCGACGCGCGCCACGTTCAATTTTCCAGACCCATGACTTCACAGCAAAAACATCACAAGAAGCCATGGATGGGCGAATCTTTCATCGCGCCATTCGCTTGCGCAGGGACGCAGCCAAAGACCTGCAGCTAAGCCTTCACACCCAGCAGCGGACCTACCACCTCGACGACGCCTGTAATGACAATCTGCACGCCTATGCATAGCAGTAGGAAGGCCGAAAGTCGCATGATGACGCGTGTGCCTTCCGCGCCAAATAGCCGGGCCATGCGCGAGACATGCGCATAGGCATAGAAGATGGTGCCTGCGATGGCCGCAGCAACAACGATCGAGATGAGTTCCGGCTTCGGATCGACGTTGAAAACACCGTGTTTTGAGCCCAGCGTGATCGCGACTGCGATTGTTCCGGGCCCAGTGGTCAAGGGCACAGTCAGCGGAAAGAAGGTCATTTGCTTGACATCCTCCAGCCCGTGCGTTGAAGTTGCAGCGCGCTCTTGGTCTTCGCTGTTTTCATGGAGCAGTGTCCAGCCCGATGCAGCGACGACCAGCCCGCCTGCGATGCGCAGTGCAGGCATGCTGACACCGAAGAAGCCGAGGATTGCGCTGCCGGCGAACATGGAGACGATCAGGACAAAGAAGGCATAGATGGCCACCTGGCGTGCCAAGATGGCGCGCTCGGCATCAGACAAGCTCATGGTCCTGTTCAGAAAAACAAAGGCGAGGCCTAGCGGGTTGATGATCGCAAACAGTGTGAAAAACTCGAGCAGGAATTTGCTGGTCATCTATGGCACTCTCCCAACGGATATTGACGGCATAGCACGTCCTGTTAGAGGAGCTAATCGGAAGGATTTTTGCGCAGAGCAAATGTCATTGGGGGAGCGTAAAAGCGCCAAAGGTATTGCGCCCGATCATCGTCCCAAAGCGCCAAGTGCTGCTTCAATCTTGCGCAACCCCAATGCCAGACCCTGAAGCGCTGTTAAATCAACTGCTTCGGCGTGCCGGATCTGGGGGACGGAGGCTGATGCAACGTCACGCTCTTGGGACGGTGCTGGCCCAATTACCCTTGCGCGCTTAGCCAACTGGGCTGCTTTGGAAAAAAGCGGCACTGCTGCCTCCATTGCCTCTGCATCACTGCAGAAATCCGAGTGTGAGATGGCGGCTGTCAGCGTCCCTGCACAAACGACCCCAACCTGACGCGCACTCTGAATCAGTGTTTCATTTGTTTTGCCAAATTCGCGGCGGCCATCACGGATAGCTTTTTCCAGTTCAACCAACCGGTCAAGCATGGCAACATGCAAGTCTGTTGGTATTGGCTCTCTCGTGCTGGCCAGCTGTGTGAGAATATTGCTGGCCGCTGATAAGCTTGCTTCGGAAGCCTGAGCGGCAACCTCGCGCCCTCGCACCGGCAGAACAAGGTAGCTAACTGCCAAGCCAGTCGCGATACCTATCAGCGTATTGCCGACCCTAACCAAGCTATACTGAAAAGCGTCCTGCACATGCACCAGAATCATGTCGGCGCAAAGGGCCGCGCCGACACGCGCCGCGGGAACACCCCAGCCAAATGCAAGGCAAACATAAGCTGTGCTGCCGACCCCGGCGGCCACAGCCAGCGCCGGTGGCAATGGCACCAGTGTAAGTGCAATACCAACAAGCATGCCAGCGAGTGTCCCTCTGACTCTGTTGGTTGAGGTCATGACGTCCTCGCCACGGCTCGCGCCAACAATCAAGGCGGCGCTCATGGCGGAATAAACAGCCGCTTCCGGCCCGCCCAGCGCCAGAAAATAGCCGAGGAAAGTCGCAACGGCGACCTTCAGGCAGTACAAAAGCGCAGGGCGGTGCGGCCATTGCCAACTAAAATTAAAGTTCATGCGCGGAGGCCATGTTGTCGTGATTGAGAGTTTATTTAACGCATAGGGCGCATCAAATGACGCACAGAGATTAAGGTAGCAGCGAACGTAAAGGATGAGAAGAAGATGTGGCCATCCAGTAGTTGCGCCTGCTCTGCGCGAGCTTATGACGCCTGCAGATAATTGTATTCAGGCTAACAACGCTCTGGCTTTGAAGTCTGGCCGGACGCCGATGGAGTTTTTTGGCCTCCGTCAGCGGCTGATCGTTGGTTATGTCGAATGTCCGCAATAGCAGGGTCCCGCCCGTATCCCGCGCCAGGGCTGATCTACGCTGCCTTGTCACATAGGGCGGTCGCTGCGGCGGCCGCCCTTGCATTTCAAACTCCATCGGAAACCTATTCATGTCTGTCCGCATCGCCCAGATTTCC
>CAXTUM010000201.1:0-5664 GCA_964247205.1 uncultured Beijerinckiaceae bacterium | reverse complement strand
AAGGGTTTGGCGCATCGGATGCAAAAACACTGGTTCTTTTCACGACTGACGCCATGGCCATGCCGAAAGCGGCGGACCTGAACGCTCAGTCGGCCGCGGCGATCACGCGCCTCGCTGCCATCGAGAAATTCACGGGCAAGGCCCAGTCGGCGCTTGTGGCGACAGGCTTGTCCGAGCTTCCGTGCGAAAGACTGATTGTGATTGGTCTGGGTAAATCCGATGATCTGCTCAAAACGGACTGGGTCATGCTCGGCGGGATTGTCGCGGGCAAACTGAAGGCAGGGGCTGTTTCGGTGGTTGCCGCACTTGCCGAAACGCCGCTGGGCGCATCGGAGGTCGCTGATCTGGCGCTGGGAATGCGGATGCGCGCCTACAGCTTTGACCGCTACAAGACTAAGAAGAAGGATGATGACGACAGCGCGGATGTCGCCGTCAAATTGCATGTTGAAGATATTGCAGCGACCAAGAAGGCCCTGAAATCGCGAAATGCCATCGCGGAGGGCATCAATCTCGCCCGCGAACTTGTGAACGAGCCTCCCAATGTGCTCAACCCGGAAACCTTCGCCAAGCGTGCTGCTGCCCTCAAGGATGTCGGCGTCGCTGTCGATATTCCGGGCGAAAAGGAACTCAAGAAGCTCGGCATGCGTGCTTTGGTTGGGGTCGGCGTCGGGTCGCAATACGAAAGCCAGGTCGTCATCATGCGCTGGAATGGTGCGAAAGATGCGAAAACCCAGCCCGTCGCCTTCGTGGGAAAGGGCGTCACCTTCGACACCGGCGGCATTTCCATCAAGCCTGCAGGCGGCATGGAGGACATGAAGGGCGATATGGCGGGCGCGGCCTGCGTGACCGGCCTGATGCATGCGCTTGCGGCACGCAAGGCGAAGGTGAACGCCATCGGCGTCATCGGTCTCGTGGAGAACATGCCGGACGGCAAGGCCCAGCGGCCTGGGGACATCGTCACATCAATGTCGGGACAGACTATCGAGATCATCAACACGGATGCCGAAGGCCGCCTCGTGCTGGCGGACGTGTTGTGGCACACGCAAGCAGAATTCAAGCCGAAGTTCATGATTGATCTGGCGACCCTGACTGGCGCGATCATGGTGGCATTGGGTCAGGACCATGCCGGGCTGTTTTCGAACAACGATGAACTGTCCGAAAGAATTCTCGCGGCCGGCAAATCTACGGGCGAGCGCGTCTGGCGCATGCCGCTGGATCCGGCCTACGACAAGATCATCGATTCGAAATTCGCTGATGTGAAGAATTCCGGAGGGCGTTTCGCCGGTTCGATCACGGCAGCGCAGTTCCTGCAGCGCTTCGTCAATGATTGCCCCTGGGCGCATCTTGATGTGGCCGGAACGGCGATGGCCGCTAACCAGACCGAAATCAATCGCAGCTGGGGTCCGGGCTGGGGTGTGCGCTTGCTGAACCAGCTCGTCTCCGATCATTATGAAGACAAATAGAACAAGGCGATAGATGGAAATTCTCTTCTATCACTTGCAAAATACGACTCTGGAGCAAACGCTTCCCAGTCTGCTCGGCAAGACGCTGGCGCGAGGATGGAAGGCCGTCATCCGCGTCTCTTCAGATGAGCGGATGAAAGCGCTGGATGACCACCTCTGGACATACAGCGACGAAAGTTTTCTGCCGCACAGCATTGACGCGGATGTGCAGCGCGACGCGCAACCCATCGTCTTGTCGCGCTCTGATACCCGTTTCAACGACGCGGAAGTCATGTTCGCGGTCGACGGAGCGGAATTGCCGGCAACGGAAGGCTGGACCCGTGCAGTCCTGATGTTCGACGGCAATGATCCGGAGGCAATGGACAGGGCTCGAGCCGCGTGGAAATCCGTGAAGGCCAGCGGCAGCGATGCCACATACTGGCGTCAGGACGAAAACGGACGCTGGGCGAAGATGGGATAACGAGCACGAGCCGCGATGATTTATCCTCTTGCGGCTTGGATATTATTTATTACCAGAGGGTTGGCAGGAGCTGATTTCTGACTTGCTCCAGGGTCCTGCATACCTGAGAGCCATTTCTCGCCTAAAGATCAGGAGCTTCCATGACTGACATCGCGAAATGCCCGCTCATGAGCGGCCAAACACGAGCAGGTGCCTGGTCGAATCGCGACTGGTGGCCCAACCAGCTCAATCTTGGAATTCTGCATCAGAACGCCCCAGCCAGCGATCCGATGGGAGAGGCTTTCGACTATGCTAGGGAATTCAGAAGTCTTGATCTGGCTGCGTTGAAGAAGGATATCTTCACGCTGATGACGACCTCGCAGGACTGGTGGCCGGCTGATTACGGCCATTATGGTCCGCTCTTCATCCGCATGGCCTGGCATAGCGCAGGAACCTACCGCATCGCAGATGGCCGTGGTGGCGCAAGCTCCGGCACTATCCGCTTTGCACCTCTCAACAGCTGGCCTGATAACGGCAATCTCGACAAGGCCCGCATGCTGCTCTGGCCGGTAAAGCAGAAGTACGGCCGCAAGATCTCCTGGGCCGATCTGATGATTCTCACCGGCAATTGCGCGCTGGAATCCATGGGCTTCAAGACCTTTGGCTTCGGCGGCGGCAGGATCGACGTCTGGCAACCCGAAGAGGATATCTATTGGGGTCCGGAAGATGGCTGGCTTGATGACAAGCGCTACACCGGCGACCGTGATCTCGAAAACCCGCTCGCTGCCGTGCAGATGGGGCTGATTTACGTCAATCCCGAGGGTCCGAACGGCAAGCCGGATCCGCTGGGCTCCGCCCGGGATATTCGCGAGACTTTTGCGCGCATGGCAATGGATGATGAGGAGACCGTGGCGCTGGTGGCAGGTGGCCACACCTTCGGCAAGATGCATGGCGCGGCCGATCCTTCGAAATATGTCGGGCCAGCGCCGGAAGGCGCGTCTATCGAAGATATGGGCAAGGGCTGGAAAAATACATTCGGCACGGGAAAAGGCGTCCATGCGATTACCAGCGGTCTCGAAGGTGCCTGGACGCGGACGCCGATCACTTGGGACAACACTTATTTCGATACGCTCTTTGGCTTCGAGTGGCAGCTGACGACGAGTCCAGCTGGTGCACAGCAGTGGGTCCCGATGAATGGCGGTGGCGCTGGTACTGTGCCTGATGCCCATGACCCAACGATGCGCCATCAGCCCGTGATGTCGACGGCGGATATGGCGATGCGCATGGACCCGGCCTATGAAAAAATCTCACGCAGATTCCAGAAGAACCCGGATCAATTGGCCGATGCGTTCGCCCGCGCCTGGTTCAAGCTGACGCATCGCGATATGGGTCCGCGCGCCCGCTACCTCGGCAAGCTTGTGCCCAAGCAGGAGCTGGTCTGGCAGGACCCGGTGCCAGCGGTCGATCACAAGCTGATCGGGCCTAAGGACATTGCAGCGCTCAAGGACGCTATCCTGGGCTCAGGTATGAGCGTCGCTGATCTTGTCTCGATTGCTTGGGCGTCTGCGTCTACCTTCCGAGGTTCGGACAAGCGGGGCGGCGCCAATGGCGCGCGCATCCGTCTTGCACCGCAAAAGGACTGGGCAGTCAATGAGCCAAAGAGGCTCACAAAGACGCTGACAGTCCTGACAGGCATCCAGAACGCGTTCAATGCCAAGCAAAAGGGCGGAAAGGACGCAAAGCGGGTTTCGCTCGCTGATCTCATCGTGCTTGCTGGCAGCGCGGTCGTCGAGAAGGCTGCGATGGCGGGCGGTTACAAGGTGAAGGTGCCATTCTTGCCAGGCCGCACCGATGCGACCGCCGCGCAGACAGATGCCGAATCCTTCGCCGTGCTGGAGCCCAGGGCGGATGGTTTCCGCAACTACAGCAATACGAAGGATCGCCGGTCGTCAGAGGAACTTCTCCTGGACAGAGCGCAACTTCTGACCTTGTCGGCTCCGGAGATGACCGTGTTGGTCGGCGGATTGCGCGTGCTTGGTGTCAATCACGGCGGAGCCAAACATGGCATATTCACGAAGAAGCCTGGCACGTTGACCAACGATTTCTTTGTCAATCTGCTCGACCTGGGGCTGACGTGGAAGCCAGTCTCTGAGGCGGGCGACGTCTTTGAAGGTGTCGACCGCTCGTCCGGCAAGGTGAAATGGACGGGCACGCGCGCTGATCTGATCTTCGGATCGAATTCGCAACTCCGTGCGCTGGCTGAAGTCTATGGTTCTTCGGACGCAGGCGAACGTTTCGCCCGCGATTTCGCCAAGGCTTTCGCCAAGGTGATGAACCTCGACCGGTTTGATCTGGCCTGAAGCAGGGATGCTTTGTGCAATCATGGGATTGCAATGACGCAAGGCAAGTCTGATACTTTCCCCGTTGAGTCTCTGGGACTTTGGCGGAGGAAAGATCATGAAGAAATACATCGCTGAACTGTTTGGTACGGCTGTCCTCGTCTTTTGCGGCTGTGGCGCTGTAGTGGCTGTCAATCTGCTTGGTACAGGACTCACTCCCCCCGTCTCCATGGCGGCATCTGTTCACACCCAGGGCGTCGTTGCCATTGCGCTCGCCTTCGGCTTGGCAGTGACAGCCATGGCATACACCATCGGGCCCGTATCTGGCTGCCACATCAATCCTGCCGTCACTGTCGCTCTCTGGGCCGCTGATCGCTTCGATACGAAAGATTTGCCGGGTTACATCATTGCGCAGTGCATCGGTGGTTTTGTCGGAGCCGGCTTTCTGGCCCTGATCCTGTCCGGCGCTCCTGGCGGATACAAGATTGCAGGCGGCGTTTTCGGGCAGAACACATTCGGAACCTGGTCTGTCACGTCCGCATTCCTGATCGAATTTATCGCGACGATGATTTTTACGGCCGTTATCCTGGGCGTTACACAGGCGAAGGCAGGAACAGGAATGGTTGCGGGGCTGGTGATCGGATTGACCTTGACGCTCGTGCACATCGTGCTGATCCCGGTCACAGGCACATCGGTGAATCCGGCCCGCACATTAGCCCCGAATATTTATGCTGGCGGCGTGGCGCTGCAGCAACTGTGGCTGTTCATCGTGGCTCCGCTCGCTGGTGGTCTGGCTGCAGGGATGCTCTTCAGGATGAAGGTTCTCTCCGCCGACGATTGAGTGTTTATCGTCGCTCGACAAACCTTGCAGGAACCGGAGCGCGCGGGTATGGACCCCGCGCGTTTTCTTTTCCCACTGTAAGGATATCCAATGGCCGTTCAGCGCACCTTTTCCATTCTCAAGCCCGACGCGACGCGCCGCAACCTGACCGGTGCGATCAATGCCATGATCGAAGGTGTCGGCCTGCGCATCGTTGCGCAGAAGCGCGTTCACATGACTCCGGCGCAGGCCGGCGCTTTCTACGCCGTGCACAAGGAGCGCCCGTTCTATGGCGAACTCGTGCAGCAGATGTCGGCGGCTCCTGTCGTCGTTCAGGTGCTGGAAGGTGACAACGCTATTGCCCGTTACCGCGAAGTGATGGGCGCCACGAACCCGGCCAATGCTGCGGATGGAACTATCCGCAAGGCGCATGCCCTGTCGGTCGGTGAGAACTCGGTGCATGGTTCGGATGCGCCCGAAACCGCAGCGATCGAGATCGCGCAGTTCTTCTCCGGCAACGAGATCGTCGGTTGATCAGACCGTCAGCCTGAAATTGATCAAGGCGAGCTTCGGCTCGCCTTTTTTTATTGATTTTTCAGGGGA
>CAXTUM010000200.1:0-5678 GCA_964247205.1 uncultured Beijerinckiaceae bacterium | reverse complement strand
GGCGGCCGCCGGCACAGTGGCGGTCCGGCCTGTCCGCGCAGCCCGGTACGCGGCGTCAATCATCACCTGTGCACCCAGTCCATCCGCCAGAGTCACGGGGGGTGGGTCGCCCGTCAGCAATGCATCCGCGAAGGCCGTCGCCACCGCCTGATGAAAGCCGCCTGTTGTGAACCGCGGCACGGGGCCGCGCCGGACGAAGCGGTCACTGCCTGCAAGGCAGACGCTGAGGCCAGGCTCCGGCATGCGCCCGCGCGAGGCAAGATCGACGCCGGAAACGAGGGCCGTTCCCCTGGTTCCGAAAATCTCGATGGATGTTTCCGCCGCAGCCATTGTCCAGCCCGTGACGATTTCGCCAAGCATGCCGTCGGCCCAGCGGAAAGCTGCAATCGCGGCATCCTCGACCGGAAGGCCGGAACGCGCCGGGATCATTGCCGATACTTCGGCGGGATCGCCAAAGAGCCAGCGCAGTAGATCGGCCGCATGCACTCCCTCGTCGAGCAGCGTCCCGCCGCCAGACCGCGCGGGGTCTGTCCACCATCCAGCCCGGAATGCTGGATCAAGGCCATGCGCATGACCATGCCTGATCCGCGCCATCCGGATGACGCCAAGCTCGCCTGATGCAATCAGGTCGCGCAGCGCGTGGTTGACCGGATCCAGCCGCTTGGGCAGGCTTTGCATGAAGAAGACAGGTTTCTTCTGGAGCAAGCTGGCAATGCGTCTCGCCTGGGCCAGGGTTGCAGCCAGCGGCTTTTCGCACAGGATCGGTTTTCCCAGGGCCGCCGCAGCCCCGATCAGCGCTTCATGAGCGAATGTCTCCGAAGTGATGGCGACGGCATCGACCTCCCGGATTGTTCCGGAAAGATCGCTGCAGAAAACGCTACGGTGGCGCCGCGCCGCATCGACGCCCCGGATAACACCGTCGTCCCAGATGCGCGCGAGCATGGCGCCGGGATGTGCCGTAATCGCCTCGGCCCAGAAATTGGCGTGATAATGCGCAAAGCCGAGGATAGCGATCCTGAGCGGTGTCATCGCGGAAGCACCCCAAGACGTTCGGAAGCGCGGGAAACTTTGACAGCACGGCCCGAAGCGGCGGAAGCGTTGACAGCCTCTGCAACAAGCAGGCCCTGAATGCCTGCGAGATCAGAGGCGTCGTGCGCGGTTTCTCCGCGCACCATGCCTGAAAACAACGCATGCTGGGCAGCGCCTGCCGTGGTGTCTCCAACCGGGATCACCTCCCAGCCAGCACCCGCATTGACAGCCAGCGCACCATGATGCCCGCGAAAAACGACTTTTGCCCGCTCGCACGTGATCTCCATGTGAAAGCGGTCTGTACCGGCAACTTCGGAGAAACACATTTCATGTGAGACAATCACGCCGCCCGCCGTCCGGTAGACTGCGAAGGCGTGATCGTGCGATGTCGGGCGGATCACGCGGCCATCGGCAAGCAGCCGTTCGGAACGCCGCTGCCCGGTCATGGCGGTCACTTCCGCGATCGGCCCGACCAGATGCTCGACGAGATCAATGCCATGAATGCCGATCTGCATCACGACGCCGCCGCTGCGCGCGCCGTCATAGAACCAGTCGCCCCAGTCAGGTCCCGGCGTGGCATTGCGGATACGGACGGAGAGGATGGGGCCCAGAGACAAGAGGGTTGACTCGCTGTCGTCGCCAGCCTTCATGGCATGCCACTTTGCCGTTTCGGGAAAGTGCCGGTGCATGTAGCTGGTGAAGACGGGGACGTCGGCGGACCGGCCCGCAGCAACGATGCGCAGTGCCGATGCGCTGGTGAAGGCAAGCGGTTTCTGGATCATCGCGGGAATCCGTGCGGAGATTGCCGCCAGTGCGATGTCCTCATGCGTATCATCCGGAGTAGCAATGATCACAGCGTCGAGATCATCGCGCGCGAGCAGTTCTTTCCAGCTTTTGCAGGCGTGCGGTATGGCAAAGCGGCGAGCCGCCCGCACTGCCGAGATGCCGCTGCCTGCGGCGATTGCGTGAGCCTGATCTCCGGCGGCGCGGATGCCGTCGATATGGTAGGCAGCGATTGATCCGGCACCGATCAGGCCGATGCGGAGAGCCCGGCGCGCCATCACGCTGTGCCTTCATTGATTGACAGATCGATTGCATAGCTGCGCCGTTCACCCGGCGCCAAGACCGGCTCATCGGCCATGGAGCCGGGTTCCGGCCGCATGCTGGTGCAGGGCTCCAGCGCCAGGATGAATGATCCGGGACGCGGATCGTGCCAGTGCTGGAAAAAGGGAAGCGTCTCCGATGCGAACCCAAGCGTCAGCCGCGCCCCGCCGCTCGCGAGGACCGCACGCCCGTCTGACCCCCCCACCGCAATGCAGCCAACCTCCGGTGATCGAACCGGATCGGGTGAATCGATGTTCACACCGATGCGCTGGCCGTCAAGGGACAGGTGCGCGCCCGGACGCAGAAACGGAAAGCCGATGTTCATGTGATAGAGCAGCGCATGCCGCTGGGGAGCAGCGCCCCGGTTTTCGACGCGGTCGCGGATGCGCAACGACGTTCCGCCAATCGGCGCCTCGATCCGCCGGATCAAGGCCAGGTGTTCGCCATTGTAACGCCATTGCACGATCTCGCCCTCGGCGAACAGGACGGGCTCTGGTGCCTGCCAGTCTTCCCCGTAAGCGGTCACCCGCGCCGGCAGAAACGGCAATCGCCCGTGCAGCGGATATCCGTTGCCGGGCTGGCGCGAATGATCAAGTCCGCAGGTCATCAGGAAGCCGGAGAAGCCGCGTTCGAAACCACGCCCGCTGTCCGCTGAGGGATCAACAAGGGACGGATGCCGTATGCCCGCCGGGCTTTGCCAGGCCACGGATGCGCCGCGCCACCACAACGGCCCGATGTCCATGGCGCGGTCGCCAAGCACCCAGAAGTCGAGCCCGCCTCCGGTTGAAAAGGCATAGGCGGTCACGCCCTTGTCGGGCCCTTCGTCCAGCATGATCCGGCGCACGCTCGCAAACTGCCGCGGATCGCCGCACAAGCGGGTGAGATTGTCTGGAATGCCTGACACGCTATTCAGCCGCCGCACGGACGGGAGGTGTCAAGCCGAGCCGGACGAACGCTTCCGGCGGAGCGTGGTTCGCCAGCATCAGGCGCAGCATCTGACCGGTAAGGCGCGCTTCAAGCTCCGGATTGACGGCCGGATGCGCCTGACCCGGATCGCGCTTGAGATCATACAGGCGCGTCGTGTCCTCCAGCAGTGCTCCGGGACCATAGACATTGTAGAAGGGCGACCTGTTGTCCACCGGCACCTTCATCACGCGCGCGCCCTTGGTGAACGGCATGGCCTCCGCCATTTCCGCCTTCGCCAGTTCCTCCGGCGAGAACAGGTCGAAGATATGCGTCGGCATCAGTGTGTACTGGTAGATCTCCTGCGTCTTCAGATCGGGCGGGAACCGGTGATAGCTGGCCTGCCCGTCCGTGACGTTCACCGCGCCGCCGAAGTAACCGAAGATCAGGGCTTCGCGGTCGGCCTTCTCCGCCAGCATCGACACACCCTCGACTTCCGGCGGCGGCTTGATCCCGTAGAGGTCGAGGATCGTGGGGCACAGATCAATCGACTGGGTGAGACGTGACGCACGCGTCCCGGCGCGCTCCGGCGTGCGGGGATCGTGGATGAACAGCGGGATATGCGCCACTTCCTGATAGATGTTCATCCGGTTCTTGGCCCAGAAATCATGCTCCCCCAGCAGGAAGCCGTGATCCGTCGTCACGATCAGCGCCGTGTCCTTCCACATGCCGTGCCTGTCGAAATCATCGAGCAATTCGCCCAGCAGGAAATCGCACATCGAGACGATGGCGTAGTAGTTGGCGCGCAGTTCCTCGCATTCCTCCGGCAGTTCGTCGACACGGCCATAGCGCGGCCAGTCGCGGATCGGCCCCTGCCAGCCCGTCTCGAAAGGCTTCCTGAAGCGCTCGGGCGCCTGAAACGGCTCGTGCGGATCGAAGGTCTCGATCTGCAGCACCCAGTTGTCGGCATCCCGGTTGCGATCAAGGAACTCGAGGCCATGCGCGAAGCACTGAACCGAGGGGAAGTCCTTCTCCTCCCTGATGAACTCGCGGTTGATGACGTTCTGCGCGTGGTAGTTTCGGCGCTGATCGGAGAACTGGCGGGCGTGATACATCTCGCGCAACCGCTCCCAGTGCGGCTGCACCATCGCCTTCCACGGGTCACCCTCCTGTCCGCGCACGAATTCATAAGTGTCATACCGGTTGTGATAGGTCGCGCCGCCGTCTTCCCAGTAATGATAGTGATCAGTGATGAGATGGCTGTAGACGCCCGCATTGTGCAGAAGCTCGGGGAAGGCGTTGTCAAACGGCTCCAGCGGCCCCCAGCTGCGGTGCAGAAACGTGAGCCGCCCGGTCAGCATGTCGCGGCGCGCGGGCATGCAGGGCAGCGAGCCGACGTAATGCCCGTCATAGGTGCGCGCGCGCTTCGCCAGGCGGTCGAAATTGGGCGTGGGAATACGCTGCCCGCCATAGGCTCCAAGCATATGGCGGTTCAGCGAGTCGAACAGCACAAAGACGGTCTTCATCTTCAGTTTCCTCAGTTCTGGTCTTCAGCCTGTCCTGGGCATGCGGCTACTTCACCGCTCCCGTGGTCAGCCCTTTCACGATGTAGCGCTGGCAGATGATCAGCAGGATCACAGCCGGGATGATCGACAGAGCGGCGCTTGCCGCCATCTGCGTATGCTGGATCTCGAAATCCTGTGCGAACTTGGCGATGGCGACAGGCACGGTTGCGGTCTGCTTGGTTGACAGCACCAGCGCGGCGGCAAACTCGTTCCATGAAAAAACGAAACAGAGCACGGCTGTTGCCGCAAGGCCGGGCGCCACAATCGGCATCACGATCTTCAGTAGAAGCGTCGGCGTCGTGGCGCCATCTATGACAGCAGCTTCCTCCAGTTCACGCGGCACGTCCTGCACGAAAACGCCCATGAGCCAGAGCGCCATCGGCAGGTTCAGCGTGGCATGGGCCAGGGTGATGCCAAACAGCGTGTTGTCGATGCCGATGGTCCGGAAAAGCGTGAACCATGCGCCGGCCAGCGTGATCGGCGGGACCATGTGAAACAGCATCGCCCAGCCAAGGCAGAGGTGCACAACCCAGGACGGCCAGCGCATGCGATGCAGCGACCACGCGCCCAGGAATGCCGAAGTGAGCGTGAGCAGCGTGCTGGCGACTCCGACGATCATGGAATTGCCGAAGTTCGTCAGGAACACCGATGTCTTGGAGAAGAGCACATCCTGGAAGCTCGACAGCACTGGCGTGAACCAGACCTCGCCGATCAGCAGCGATATCTGCGTGCGGAAGCCTGCCGCAATCACCCAGGCAACCGGCGTGATGACCACGAGAGCAGCAAGGCCGAGCGCAAGCTGGGTCGGCAGCTGGCTTCTCCCGATGGAGATGCGCCCGCTCATGCAGGCCCCAGGCGCTTGCGGGCCGAGAGCGCCAGAACGAGCAGTATCGACACCAGAAATATCACGGCGACGGACATGGCCGAGCCATAGCCAACGCGGTCCTCGGTGAAGAAGCGCTGATAGATGGTGAAGCTCAGCACCTCCGTCGAGGTACCCGGTCCTCCGCTTGTCAGCAGATAGACTTCGTCAAAGACCTTGAAGGCGACCACGATGCGGAAGGCGAGCGTCACGAG
>CAXTUM010000199.1:0-5687 GCA_964247205.1 uncultured Beijerinckiaceae bacterium | reverse complement strand
GACAGCGGCTTCTGCAAGTGGGCTGATATGGACAATGATGCCGGAGAACACAGGCCCAAAGGTCTTGCCAGCCGTCGCAATGCCGTAGCCAGCCATCAAAGTAGCGGTGACGATCTTGATGATCGTGAATTGCTGCATCACATGCTTCCTAATAGCAAAATGTGAAAACAGCACTGCTGCCGCAATTGCGTAACCACCACAAAGGGCAGCCGTGCCGAATACGAGAGGTGCTGCCATCCCGGGGGCAAACAGAAGGTTGTTACCCCCGAGCAAGGTCGCTGTGAAGTAAGCGGCCGTCACAGGGTTCGTGAAACCGCAAGCCAGACCCAGCAATAAATCCGGGATCACACGACGAGTAGCGGGCGCACCATCTGGAGCGCAGGGAGCCTTGGCTCGTATTATCCTCAGTGCGCTGAAGAGCAGCAGGAACACATTGGCGAACGACAGACTTTCGCGAAAACCCGGGCCTGCGATATCTGCCAGAGCGTGGATTATCGTGAGCAGCAGTGCTGCCCCGCAGGCGATCGCCAGTGCGAGTGGGACAGCAGAGCGCAGCCCGTGCGTCGCTGCGACGTAGCTGACGACCAGAAGATTGGGGCCGGGGACAGCCAGAATGATAAGATATCCAAGCCAGAAGCTTGATAATGCCGCTGCAATCCTGCCTGCTTCGCCATAAGGGACCAGCAACGTGAGCGTCTCGGACATGAGCCTTTCTCCTCAGGGATGCCGCGGTCAGAACGGCAGGAAAACCAGCAGAATGCTGGCGAGGAAAGTCAGGCCAAGAAACAGCGTCACGGCAACATAGAACGACGATTGGGTTGACGGCCTAGGATTATCCAGTGCTTCAGAATCCGGAACCGCGCGGTTTGACCCTGGACGTGGCACGCCAATAGGACGAACCGCATAGGGCATCATGGAGCCGTGCAGGAATGCCGTTGATTTTGGCCGACGGTGTACGTTTCGCATGATCTGAACTCCCTTGCGAGAAGCGCCGCCGAATGATCCGGCTGTTCTCGTGAAGAGAGCTTCCGATTGTCGTGTCATCCTGGCGTGAGCCGTGATTTGACGATGAGTTGACGCTGCGCGGTGTTATGTTTCCCGCGGGGCTGAAACGGCGGCGAAGGGGTAGGGCTGCGATGCATGGATGGACGCTTGAAGGAAAGATCGCGACCGGTGCGCCCCATATGTTTGGCCCGCCATCAGGCCCTGAGGATATCCACAGGGGCACGCTGATCTCAGGATCGGGAACGATCAGCGGCAGTGATCGCCAAGGCGCACATCTTCTGTTGGCCAAATTGTCCACCCGAGCCCAGCTTCATGATGAGGCCGGGCAATCCCGAACGGCCTTTTGGAGGGACCGGCTGAGGCCTGATCTGCCACCGCAAGCCAATCCTCGGCTTCCTTCCGGGTACACCTACCTGCTGCAGCTCGCGGCCCACGATCTCGTAGATGCGGGACCAGCCGCATTGGTTGCTGGCGTATCTGCCCCCAACGCCAGATCGCGGCCGCTAATGCTGGACACGATCTATGGTGCCGGACCTGACGGCATGCCCTCGGTCTACAACGCCGCTGACAAGGTGACGAACAAACTCGGCTTTGCCGATCTGGATCGGGTGCCGCGCCGTTACCTGCGCACGGCACCACTTGCGGGGCGGCGGCCTCAGGGCGCAATGTTCTGTCCGTTCAGCGATATCGCCCGGGGTTCTCAGCCGGTGGCTGATGGCGGTTCAAACTGTGATGCAATGCTCGCTGACGCAAGGAATGACGCTCATGCCATCATGTCCCAGATGGCCGTGCTGTGGCATACATTTCACAATATCGTGGTTGCGCGGATCAGCGAGCAGATTGGCAGTGCATCCAGGATCGAAATGGCCTATCGGCGCTTGGCGCTGGCCAAGGCCGTTGTCACACTGATCTTTCGGCGAATTGTACGCGATGACTTGCTGGCGCGGATTGTGCACCCCGGGGTTGCCGCGCTCTACGGACAGGGCAGTGGCTGGAACGGTGCGCTGGTCAATACCTTCACGGGCGTTCCGCTTGAATTCACCCGAGGGGCGTTCCGCTTTGGCCATGCCATGGTCAGGGACAACTACGTCATCAACAGCATGCTCAACGTTGACCACACCGACGGAGCATTCCTGTCGCTGAACAGCGCACGAAAGCCTGGCGAAATGCCGCTGAAGGCAGACTGGATGGTGGATTGGGGCTTCTTCTTCGACATGAACAGTCCTGGCGCCCCTGATCCAAGGCTGAATCTTAGCAACCGGATCGGTCCACGCTATGCCAATGTGATTGAGACCTCCGAAGAGTTCGAGGCAAAGTCTAAGGTCGACAATCGCGGCCTCATGCACCGTGATCTCAAATCCGCGCTATACGGCGGCCTGTGGACGGTGCCGTCGTTGCTCGGAGCCATGCGCGGAAGGCTGGGTGCGCGGCCGATGACGTCCGCGAACCTCTTTCCGGACTGGTCCAGCGTTCGCAACCGGCTTGAAATCTGGTTGGGACAACAAATGAGCGGCGACGAATTTGAACTTGGTGTCGAGGATATTGCAAAGATCGCGGCTGATCCGCCTCTGCCGTTCTACGTGGCCTTTGAAGCGGCCATGAATCCACAATCCGACCAGCCTGATACAACGGGCATGGGACAGCATCTCGGCCCTGTCGGCTCCGTCATTGTGGCGGAGACCATTCTGGGCGCATTGCGGTCCGTGTCTGTGGTTGCCGAAGAACAGAACCTGTCACTCGCCGATGCCATCAAGGCTGCATGCCGTGATCTGATAGGATCCGATGCACCAAGCGTCATTCCCGGGCTTACGGATACCGCCGCACCGCCGCAAACCATGGCGGATCTGTTGCGGTTCATGAAGGCCGCAGGCGCATTCGGCAACTAGGGGCAAATCCGCGATTGGGCGTGCGCCGCGCCGCGCACTGCTTCCGATCATTCCAGGGCGCAGAGGACAATCCGATGTCGAACAACATGAAGAGCTTCAACGTGAGTGACCCGGAGCGTTGGGGAATGCTCGTCAAGTCATGGAGCACCGGAGTGAACTACTTCGATCCCAGCAAACCCGCACCCACCGTGCCGCGAACTCTCGAAGAGCTTCTCGAGCAATGCACGCGCTTCAGGTGCGGGGCCACTGTTGCGAGCTGGATTACCGATATTGCAATCATGACAAATGGCGCATCGGTCCTTGGTCTGCGTATTCCGCCAGCGGCCAGGATCAAGGCGGGCGAAGCGCGGATCAAGGCAGCCAATACACCGGTTCCAGGTACGACCCAACCCGATCCTGACCTGGCGCCCGGTGACTATCCCATGCCGGATTTCTACGCGAAGTTCCTCACCCTCAAGCCGACCGAGCGGGACCTGGATACCTTGATGAAGTTCCATCACAAGCGCATCGGCGAATACACTGTAAACAGCTGCACTTGAAAGCAGCAGGGTCTAGTCCTGAAGCACAGCAAAACGGGCTGCGGCAAGATCAATGCCAGCCCGCGCGAGGCCGTCACGCAATGCTATCCATGGGGCTTCGCTGGCGAAGGGAAACAACTTGAGGAACCAGCGCCCGATCATGTCATTGTCGGGCGGGGGGCCGCTCACCCAGCCGTTGCGTATGTTGATGGCGAAGTCCTCGAAGGCGACTTTCGCTTCCTCGTCCCGGCCCAGATTGCCAAGCGCCGCCACGTACCACCCCTTGCTGCTCGGCAGGTTGCTCCAGACGCTGCTGTCCACATCCACGCAGGCCTGATAGTCGCCCCGGGCGAAAGCAATATGTGCCCAGTACAAGAGATGGACAGGTGTGGGCGCCACGCTCAGTTCCAGGCCGAGTTTTGCCCTGTCTAGCGCGATGTCATGGCGGAGTCCGCAGGAAGCACCCCATGCCCCCGACATCAATGTCCACGGATCATTGTCGTTCAAATCAATCGCGAGGTCGTGATGAACGGCAGCCCGTTCGTGCTGACCTGCCATTGCATAGGCCCAGCCAAGCGCCAGATGACCGCGGGAATCGACCGGATCAAGCCGAACGGCTTCAAGCGCGTGTTCAATGGATTCCGCCATGTCCGATGGTGTGCGGACATGCCCGATCTGCACGAACTGGATAGTATTGAGCATTTGCGCCACAGTGCTGAAGCCCGGTGAGAAGCCAGGGCACTCCCGCGTCAGCGTCCGCATGGCATCCAGGCCCATATGCCAGCGCACGGGGTTCCATGAAAACACATCGGATTGACCACGAAGCCACTGGTCGTAGGCTATGGTGTCGGCATTTGCTCCATCGGTTGCTGCAGCCAGCCGCCCTGAGGAGACCTGTACGTTCAGGACTGCGGCCAGGCGCCGGACAATGGACTGCTGGGCCTCCAGCCATTGGTCCGAGGCGATACGGAACCGTTCGCTCCACAGATATACCCCCGATGCATTTTCCCGCAGCATCAGCGCAAGACGAATGCCATCCCCTTGTGCAAATGCGCTCGCCTCGATGGTGTACTCATCCGAAACTGGAGCGGCGGGAACGGCGCTGCCGCTCTCCCGTATGGCCCATTCCCGAAACCGCACCAGAGACGACAGAAGATCCCGCCTGAAGCCATGGACCATGTAGTGCTGGGATTCCGGCACACCGTTCAGATCAAATGGCGCGATTGCGATAACAAGCCTGATACGCGGGCGCATTGTGCCAGCCGAGAGGCCGCGATCTACGGGCTCCGCGAGGGGCTTGGGCATCGGTGCGGTGACCGGAGTGTTTCCGTCGTGCTCTTCCGCAAGCTTGATCTGGACAAGGAGATCCTGGGTCTGACGGGAGGGTTCGGTGTCATATTCGTCGCCAAGAAGATCCCAGAGGCCTTTGTAGGCGTTCAATGCACCGGCCGTGTCGCCTTGTTCAAACCGGGCTGTCATCAACTGCCGGACACCAACCTCATTGGTCGGATCGATCGCACACAGCGCACGCGCCAGTTGTTCTCGTTGGAGCGTCGGCAACGGGTCTTTCGCCAGCGCAGATTCATAGCGCGTGGTGAGCGTGTTTTCGAAGTGCCGCCGACGCGCCGTGACCCATGCCTGGAAAGCAGGATCAATTGACTCGAGCGGAGCCAGAAAATCGTCCAGGATGTTTGTCCGCCCTAGGATCAGCGGATCGGCTTCGCCATTTGAGGCCGCCGCGACAATGTCAGTGACGTCAGTACTGATGTCGCAATTGCCCAGCCTGATAGCGTGCTTTTCTGTTTCCAGTCCATCGAACCCGGCAGCTGCCAGAGCATCGCGCAACTCATGAATTGCCTGCCTGAGAGAGGCGCGCGCCTTGTCAGTTTCCACCTCACTCCACAACAGGCCGACCAATCGTTCGCGGGACATTTCCCGGTCATCCGCCAAGGCAAGGCAGGCCAGTATGGCTGAGGATTTGCGAGTGGACAGCCTGACTTCGCGGCCCTGCACCTTTGCCCTGAACGAACCGATCAGCGCGATCGAAAGGTTTATCAAGGCCATTCCCATTCTCGATGCCAGAGAGAGGTATCCAAGACCAATACCGGACTGACGTTGTACTTGGCCGGATTTGCGCAGCCGATGGTGCGCCGATTGGCCAAGGCTTTTCCAGGCGCCTCTCGCAGACCAGCGGTGAACCCTTGAGCAACCAGGCAAATCTGGACGGGGAATTCCGTTACGTCAACACGTCTGCATTGATAGCTCCAGATACTGGTAA
>CAXTUM010000198.1:0-5705 GCA_964247205.1 uncultured Beijerinckiaceae bacterium | reverse complement strand
GTCGATGCGGCTGATCTGCCAGTACCATCCCGACAGGGGCAACTCGAAACGCGGCTCACCGAGGTTGCCAGGTTCCGTCCGGTCGGTCTCGCCGAAGGACGCCACATCCGCCACCAGCGCCTTGAGATAGACATTGAGCCGCTCGTCGAAGGCGAATTCTGTCGTGCGCCGATAGAATGCCGACAGCAAAATCCCCGCGATCAGGAGGATCATGGCGCTCAGGCCGACGGCCGAAAGCACGAGACGCGCCGCGATGGAAAGGGGCCCTTCGCGACGCAGGTAGCGGAACATCTCTCAGCGTGCCCTGACCGGCTCCGGCGGCGCCGCGAGATAGCCCAGCCCGCGCACGGTCTGAATCACTTCAACGCCGAGCTTCTTGCGCAGGCGGCCCACGAACACCTCGATCGTGTTGCTGTCGCGGTCAAAATCCTGATCATAGAGATGCTCCACCAACTCCGTCCGCGACACGACTCGCCCCTGATGATGCATGAGATACGACAGCAGCCGGTATTCGTGCGAAGTCAGCTTCACCGCATTGCCATCAACCACGACGCGGCTTGAGCGCGTATCGACGATTACGGGACCGCAGGTCAGCTCATTCTTCGCGTGACCCGTGGCGCGCCGCAGCAACGCCCTGAGTCGCGCCAGTATCTCTTCCATATGGAACGGCTTGGGCACGTAATCGTCCGCGCCGGCATCGAAGCCCTGCACCTTGTCGCTCCAGCGGTCACGCGCCGTGAGGATCAGCACAGGCATCTTGCGACCGTCAGCGCGCCATTTCTCCAGCACGGTGATGCCGTCCATCTTCGGCAGGCCGATATCAAGCACGACGCCGTCATAAGGTTCGGTGTCGCCCAGAAAATGCCCTTCTTCGCCATCATAGGCGCGGTCCACGGCGTATCCCGCGTTTTCAAGGGCAGTAACGAGCTGGCGGTTGAGGTCGCGGTCGTCCTCAATGACAAGAAGGCGCATGCGGAATCTGTCTCAGCGAGAGTTGATCAAGGTGCCCGTCCGGGCATCGACGGTCAGCCGCAAGAGCTTGCCGTCACGACCGAGCATGGCGATCATATACACCATATTGCCGTTCGTCTCGCACAACCGTGCAGAAATCAGATCAGCCTGTCCGGTGCCCCGCGCCGACCGCACGACATCATGCAAGGCGATCAGCCCGTGCTTTTCCACGTGGTCGCGGGTGTCCTCGTTGGAAAAACACGCGGTTTCAGCGGAGACGGATGTGATTCCGGCTGCGCTGACGATCAATCCGGAAAAGAGCAAGACCCGCATCATGGCGAAAGCATCGCAACATTGCGGCTGAACTCGCCATGAACGGAACCCGTCAAACCGTAAGTTTCCGGGTCGCCAGCACCCTGAAGACTGTCGAGGCCAGGAACGACAGCCCGGCGACAACCTGCAAAATCATGTCGATGATTTTCTCCTGATCAAAGCCCAGCGAGGAAAAACCAAGGCTGGAGAGGATCAGCGCCGTCAGGCCCACAAGATTGGCCCAGACCGTGCGGCTTTCGAGAAACGTCTTCCATTCGCTCATGGCGATCTCCTGTTGTGAAGCTGTGAAAGGGATTCAAAAAACGGTTCAGAGAACTGGCAGCAGTTGCTCTGCTGTCTGTCCGTCACCGGCAGCGAGGCTTGTCTGGCTCACACGGATCAGCAGCCTGGCCTGCGCGGTGCCGAAGTCGGCGATTTCATCGGCGGCGGCATAAAGTGCCGCGGGCGACGTCACCTTGAGCCGCCGTTTGACGACAGCACCGCTCAGCACGTCTACCGCGTAAGCTTCGGTCTCCTCGTTCAGCGGCACTTCGGCCAGCTCCCAGTTGTCGCCGCCAAAGCGTGCCCGGCGAAGCCAGCTGAGCCGCACACCGCCCGCCTCGCGCCTGGCCATGAGCCGCACCGGCGACAGGGGCTTCAGCACAATGGCCCCTGCCGTCGCTGTAAAGGCTACCGCCATAGGGTCCGCATGGTCCCGGCCCTCCGGCGACAGACGATAGCTGATCGTGCGGTTGAGCCATTCCGTGCCGGTCGCGAGATCAGCGACACCGCCATCAAGGATCACGACGCGCCCACCAGCCGGCTTGGCCACCGCTGCAAAGGTTTCTGATCCTGCAAGACCACGCAGTAGACCCGAGAGTCGCCAGCGTCCTGCCGCAATCAGAATGGCCGTGGTGTAGGACAGGATTTCCCAGCCCTGACCGGGAACCTCGATGGCGATCAGATTGGCTCCGTTCAGAGCCGACTCCGGAGTCACCGATTCCAGCGTACCCCGCGACAGCGTGACGTCAACGCTGGCATTTCGATCCCATCGCCACAGCGGGCCCGCAGCAAGCACTGTCACGGTCTCTCCCACGGTCGCGCGGGTCGCGATGCGCTGCACAGCCGTGAAACTGGCGCCGTCCTCGGACCGCCAAAGCGTATAGGCTCCGGGCCACGGATCAGCGGCAACGGCGAGACGCTGCAGAACCGGCGCTCCCGCTGATGCCGCAGCCAGATCCATCACGATGGCCAGGGGAGGTCCGGCGAAGACCGGAACCGGCTTTGCCTCAACGCGCGACGGACGCGGCGCTCCGAGATAGATCGCAGGTTCGACCGCCACAGTCTCCATCGCCCGCACGCGGCCATCCGTGATCCGCCGCAGGCGATAGGACCTGCCATCGACGCTCACCACATCGCCGGGTTCGATGTCCAGGCGGCTCGGAGGCAGTGCAAACTCCATTGTCGCACGCCCGGCCCGCGCCTCGTTCAGCATGACCTCGGCCCGGTGCACGGCCTGATTGCGTGACAGCCCGGCTGCGATTTCGGCGGAGGCCAGGCGCTCGCCGGATGCAGAGGCTGCGGCCACCCGCACCGCAGCTTGCCGGAAATCCGCATCCGTTTCCGAAAAGCCCAGCGTCAGCGCCGTCGGCAATTCGCTGTCCTGCGCCCGCATGCGCAGCGGACGGTCATTGTCACCAATGACCGCCAGATCATGCAGCGCCAGCGCCGAAACCGGCCTGGACGAGCGCCGCACAAAGCGCAGTACTCCCGCTGAAACCATTGCATCAAACCCGAAGACATCAGCCAGCGGCTCGATCACGGCGCGCGCTGACATGGGCCGGTCGATTACATAACCATCGATAAACCCGTCGGCGCCGATCCTGGCCGGAACCGCCGCGCCGAAATCCGTCAGGACAGCGCTCAGCAGATCATCCATCGGCGCAGCTTCAATACGCCCGTTCAGCCAGTGCCCGTTCGTAAAATTCTCTGCATCGGCCCAGCGGTCCACATGCGCAGGGAACGCCGGAAACGGCCGGGCATCCCAGGTCCAGAGATAGATGCGCGAAAGGTCCACCATGCGGCCGGAATACAGCGTCGCCAGCGGATTGGCCGCCGAGACAAAGCCTTGTCGAGCCGGATCAAACCGGTCAATCGCCGCCGTCAGCATCCGCGCCTGAACCAGATCATCCCGCATTCCACGCGAGAACGGCGGCACGCCATTTTCAGATGACTTGGGATCGGGAAAGACATTGGGCGCATTGGCCCCGCGATCCACCGCCGGGCAGCCAAGCTCCAGCAGCCACACCGGCTTCGATCCCGCCACCCAGGCCGTCGGAGTGCCCAGCTCTGCACCCGCAACGCGATGATAATGCAGGTTCGACCACCAACCCGCGATATCCTTGGCGCGGAACACCCACGGCTTGTTCGCAGCCCCGTCGGTGATCGGAGTCCGGATCTGCGCAATGCGGTTGGCATCGTTGGCATAATACCAGTCAAAACTCTCGCCGGATGTCTGCCGCTCCGCGAACATCTGCGGATCATGCGGCCCGTCATAAACCGCAAAGTCCAGATGCCCCGGCCCGTCGCGCCAGTCCGTGACAGGCGGATACCAGTCGATGGCCACCGCATCGATGTTGGCATCAGCCCAAAGAGGATCGAGCGGAAAGCGCACGTCCTGACCGCCGCCTCGAACCTCGGAGCCATATTCCGTCCAGTCCGCACCGTAGGTGATCTTCGTCGATGACCCCGCCAAAGCCCGAACTTCTGCGGCAAGCGCCTTCAGACCCAGCACCGCTGGATTGGTTGCAGCCGTCCCGCGCACCCGTGTCAGCGCCGCGAACTCCGAGCCGATCACGACGGTATCGACGCCGCCCGCCGCCTTGCCCAGCGCCGCTGTATGCAGCACGAGCCGCCGCAGCGTCCATTCGACTGGGCCGCTGTAACTGACAGCATCCACACTCACCGTGAAATGCGACGCGAGACAATTGCCCATGAAGGCCGACACCTGCGTCGCCGCAGCCGCAGTCCCCTCGACAGTACCGGCACGCCCCGGAGCAGGATCACATGTGACACGCCCGCGCCATGGATACACTGGCTGTGTCGCAGCCCCCGTCCAGGGATCAGGCAAGGTATTCCCGGGTGGCACATCCATCATCACGAAAGGATAGAGCGTGACCTGCAAACCCCGCGCCTTCAGATCGCGGATCGCCCGCAGCACCGCTCCATCCGACGGCGTACCGCCAAAAGCGGGCTGCCCGTTGGGTGCGGAGACCGTGTCGGCGGTCGCCCGGGTCAAACCGGCGACAGACCAGCTATAGGGATTGCCATCAATCGATCCCGGCTCCGAAAGCGGGCGGATCGTGCAATTCCCGGCCCTCAGATCATTGCCGAACCAGGCGATCACCAGCGACACATGCTGAAGGTCCGGACACAGGGCCTGCAAGGCATCCACAGATGCATGCCAATCCGTCACATGCGTCAGCTGCGTCCGGTTCGGAAGCGAGGAAGCACCGAAGCTGCGCATGACGGACAGCGCGCCCGGTTCATAGACATACTCCCCCGCACCGGGAATGATCGTGACAGCCCGGATGCGGCGGCAAAGCCCATGCACCGGGCGCACGACCTCGAAGGTGAATTGCGGCAGGCGGTTGCCGAAGTTTTCCAGCGCCAGCCGCTCGAACACGACATAGGCAATGCCGCGATACGCCGGTGCGCCCGATGCGCCCTGCTTAGCCACGATCAGCGGATCGGCAGGCTGCGTCTCGTCTCCCGCATGCACCCGCATGGTGACACCCGTGAGATCGACCGGCTTGCCGTCGGCCCAGACCCGGCGCACGAAGGCCACCGGTCCCTCGCACAGCGCAATGGCGACATTGGCGTAATACCGGAACGACACCTCAACCGAGGCCTTGGGCTTCGAGCCACCGATGCCACCCTTACCGCCTCGCGGACGCGTCGAGGACAGCACCTGCTCCTCTTCCAGCCGCGTCGCCCAGATCACCTGCCCGCCGAGCCGGGCGCGCCCATACAGCCGGGGGATGGCCGCTCCCTCCGTGGAGGAAATGCCGTCCAGATCCTTGAGCCGCGGGCCATAGCTGATCTTGCGTCCGCCACGGCCGCTGGTGCTGCTGCTGATCAGCGACGCATCGATGACGGAGCCTACCGTGCTGCCGATCACACCGCCCACGGCAGCCCCGATGGGACCGCCGACAAGGCCGCCGATCACCGATCCGGCTGTCTGGAGAACAAGCGTAGCCATGGATGCTTACCTTCGATATGCAGGATACCAATTGTTCTGGAACCGGATGCCTGCTTCCTTCCTTCTCCCGCCTGCGGGAGAAGGTGGCGCGAAGCGCCGGATGAGGGCAGCGCCGAAACGTCAAGTGCCCTCACCCGTCTCGGCTTCGCCTCGCCACCCTCTCCCGCAAGCGGGAGAGGGA
>CAXTUM010000197.1:0-5720 GCA_964247205.1 uncultured Beijerinckiaceae bacterium | reverse complement strand
CGCGGGCTTCGCTGCCGAGGCGCAGGACCTGAAACCAGTGCAGCTTTCAATCGATCTGCGCGTCACGCATGCCATGCGCGACGAGATGCTGAAGGCCGTCAATCGCTACAAGGCCAAGGCTGGTGCTGCCGCCCTCATGGACGTCAACACGGGCGAGATCATCGCTCATGTCTCGCTGCCGGATTACGATCCCAACCAGCCCGCGCTGGCGCAAAATGACAAGAACATCAACCGCCTGCAGGTCGGCGTCTTCGAGATGGGCTCGACCTTCAAGGCCCTGACGACGGCGATGGCGCTCGACTCTGGCAAATACACCGTCAATTCCAGTTTCGATGCGCGCCAGCCCCTGCGTTACGGCAAGTTCAAGATCGGTGACTTCCATGGCAAGGGCCGGGTTCTGACCGTGCCTGAAGTCTTCGTCTATTCCTCGAACATCGGCACGGCGCGGATGGCGCTGGGCATTGGCGTCGAGGGACATAAGGCCTTCCTGCGCAAGATGGGACAGCTCGACCGCATGATGACTGAGTTGCCCGAAAGCTCGATGCCGATCGTGCCGAAGAACTGGGGCGAGTTGAACACCATGACCATTTCCTTCGGGCATGGTCTGGCGGTCGCTCCCTTGCAGGCGCTCGCGGCTACGGCGGCTCTCGTCAATGGTGGATTGCTGATCCCGCCGACCTATATCAAGCGCAGCGTGGAAGAGGCCAAGCTTGTCGCGAAGCGCGTGATCAAGCCCGAAACATCCGAGGCGATGCGCTACGTCATGCGCCTGAACGCCGAGAAAGGCAGTGCCGCGCGGGCTAATATCCCGGGTTACTACGTTGGCGGCAAGACAGGCACGTCCGAGAAGGTGGTCCGTGGCCGCTATTCCAAGGAGAAGGTGCTGAACTCCTTCATGGCGGTGATGCCATCGGACAAGCCCCGCTATCTTCTGCTGACCATGCTGGATGAACCAGAGGCCGTGCCAGAAACCATGGGGCAGCGCACCTCCGGCTGGAACACCGCGCCGACATCCGGCTTCATCATCGAACGCATCGCGCCGATGCTCGACATGACACCGCGTTTCGAAAACCCGGAAAAGCCGTTCCCGCTGATGACGCGTCTCAATCCGTGGGGCATGCGGTGAAATTGCGTGACGTGCTTGATGCCTCGGGTCTGGGCAGCAAGATCGACGAAGCCCTTGGTGACCGTGACGTTTCCGCCTTGACGGCGGACAGCCGCAAGGTTGCACCCGGCACGGTCTTTTTCGCCATGCCAGGTGCAAAGGCAGACGGGCTATCTTTCGCCGAACAAGCAGCCAAGGCTGGCGCGGTTGCCATCGTCGCCGACCGCGAGCCGGATGGAGATCCCGGCGTGCCGGTACTGGTGTGCAAGGCCGCAGCGGGCGGCACACGGGCGGCGCTCTCTGCGGCAGCATCCCGGCTCTATCCGCGTCAGCCAGGTACGATTGTCGCCATCACCGGCACCAGCGGCAAGACATCGGTCAGCGTTTTCGCGCGCCAGCTCTGGCATGCGCTGGATGTGGCCGGAGCCAGCCTCGGCACAATCGGGTATGTCACGCACAAGACTGCGAAATACGGATCGCTGACCACGCCTGATCCGGTGGAACTGCATCAGACATTGCAGCTTCTGGCCGATGATGGCGTGACGCATCTGTCAATGGAAGCCTCATCACATGGTCTCGATCAGCGGCGTCTGGATGGCGCTCGGCTGAAGGCCACAGCGTTTCTCAACCTCTCGCGCGATCACCTGGACTATCATCCGACGATGCAGGCTTATTTCGAAGCCAAGATGGAGCTGTTCACTAGGCTTGCGCCGCGCGGTTCGACCGCTGTGATCGCAGGTGGCGCACCGTGGAAGGCGCAGGCCATCGCCGTGGCGCTGGGCGCTGGTTTGAAGCCGCTGACTGTGGGCCGACGCGGTTCCTTTATTGCGATCACGCGCTCTGTTCGTGCAGCCCACGGGCAGGACCTGACGATCCGTGTCCATGGACGACGCTACGATGTGCATCTGCCGCTGATCGGCGATTTTCAGGCATCGAACGCGCTGGTTGCTGCTGCGCTCTGCATGGCGACTGGATCGGACGAGAAGCGCATCATGGCCGCGCTGGCATCGCTTCAGGGGGTGCCGGGACGGCTGGAAAAGGTCGGCGAGGTCAGGGGCGCGCCGGTCCTGGTGGATTATGCTCACAAGCCCGCTGCTCTCGCGACCGTACTCGACATGCTGAAGCCCTACGCTACGGGCCGTCTGATCAATGTCTTCGGCTGCGGCGGTGATCGCGATCCCGGCAAGCGGCCCATGATGGGAAGGATTTCGGTGAACCGCGCTGACATGACCATCGTCACTGACGACAACCCGCGCACCGAGGAGCCTGCATTGATCCGCAGGGCGATCCTCGCTTCGGCGCCGGGAGCGCGCGAGATCGGTGATCGTGCCGAGGCGATTGAAACGGCGGTTTCGATGCTGAAAGCCGGCGATGTGCTGGTGATCGCAGGCAAGGGCCATGAAGAAGGCCAGATCGTCGGCAAGACGGTGCTGCCGTTTTCTGATCATGCAGTGGCGCGTGCCGCCATCAGGAAAGCCGGCGGACAGGTGACGGGATGACAATGCTCTGGAGCCACGCAGATGTGATGGCGGGCCTTGGTGCGACCTTCGTCGGGGCCGCACCTGCTGGTGTGTCCGGCATGTCCATCGACACCCGCACGCTTGTCGCGGGCGATCTGTTCTTTGCTTTGCAGGGCGAGAGCCGCGATGGCCACACATTCGTCGAGGCGGCACTCGCCAAGGGTGCTGCCGCAGCTGTTGTCACAGCTCCCAACGTCGAGTTGCTGAAGGGCTTCGGTACGCTTTATGTCGTGGATGATGTGCTGGCCTCGATGGAGCGGCTGGGCCGCGCTTCCCGCACCCGAATGCATGGCCGTGTGGTAGCCGTCACGGGCTCGGTCGGCAAGACCAGCACCAAGGAAGCCTTGCGCCATGTGCTCTCGCGGCAGGGCGAAACCCACGCATCGGTGGCATCCTACAACAATCACTGGGGCGTGCCTCTCACGCTCGCCCGGATGCCGCAGAACACGGAATACGGCGTGTTCGAGATCGGTATGAACCATCCGTTCGAGATTCTGCCGCTGACTTCGATGGTGCGCCCGCACGTGGCGCTGATCACGACGGTGGAGCCGGTGCATCTTGAGCATTTTCAAAGCATTGCAGCCATTGCGGACGCCAAAGGCGAGATTTTCTCCGGCTTGATGCCTGGCGGAACCGCTGTTCTCAATCGTGACAACGCGCAATTCGACCGCATGAAGGCCCATGCGGCTTCATCGCCTGCCGGGCGCATCGTCACATTTGGCGAACACGAGGCGGCGGATGTGCGCCTGCTCAAGCTGGCGCTGACGCCGGAACGCTCCGCCGTAGAAGCCAGCATCCATGGCCGGATCGTGGATTTTCAGGTCGGCGCACCTGGCAAGCATATGGCGCTGAACGCGCTTTCGGTTCTGGCCGTCGCCGAAGCACTGGGAGCCGATCTGGCGCTGTCCGCTCTGGCGCTCGCCGACCTCTCGGCTGGGTCGGGCCGCGGACAACGGACGGAACTGACCGCGCCGGGCGGCGTCTTCACGCTGCTCGATGAAAGCTATAACGCGAATCCCGCCTCAATGCGCGCATCCATGGCATTGCTGGCGCAACTGAATGTTGGCCTGCGCGGGCGTCGGATCGCCATTCTTGGCGACATGCTGGAGCTTGGACCTTCCGGCCCGGAGATGCACCGGGCGCTGGCGGACGCCGTCATCGCCAACAGCATCGATCTCGTGTTTTGCTCAGGCCCCCTGATGAAGAACCTCTGGCAGGCCATACCGTCCGAAAAGCGGGGCGCGTATGCCGCCACGGCGGCGGAATTGCAGCCCGCAGTGCTGGAATCGATCCAGCCCGGAGACGCTGTAATGATCAAAGGATCGCTTGGCAGCAGGATGGGGCCAATCGTTTCAGCTCTGAAATCCCGCTACCCCATTAATCAAACAGAAACGATTCGGGCGTGATTAACTCTCAGTAAAGACGCCGCCCGATTGCGGCCGATGACGCATCCGCGCCCCCGGCCAGTCGCTTGCAAGGACCGCCCGATGTTTTTCTGGCTCGCCGATTTTTCATCCTCCATCGGCGCTTTGAACGTCTTCCGCTATCTCACGTTCCGCACAGCGGGCGCGACCGCGACGGGTCTTGCGTTCGTGTTCTTCTTCGGCCCGATGATCATCGGCTTTCTCAAGATCAAGCAGGGCAAGGGCCAGCCGATCCGCGAGGACGGCCCGGCCACGCACCTGCTGACGAAGAAGGGCACGCCCACCATGGGCGGGCTGATGATCCTGTCCGGCTTTCTGTTCTCAACGCTGCTCTGGACGAACTGGGGAAATCCCTTCGTCTGGATCGTGCTGATGGTCACGCTGTGCTTCGGCACCATCGGCTTTTATGATGATTATCTGAAGGTCACGAAGCAAAGCCACGCGGGCTTTTCCGGCAAGGCGCGCCTGGCATTCGAGTTTATGATCGCTGGTTTCGCGGCCTATCTTGTCACGCGCTACACCATCAACACACCCGCAGTGCCCGCTCTTGCGACATCCCTGGCTTTCCCCGTGTTCAAGGATGCCATCATCAATCTGGGCATGTTCTTCGTTGTATTCGGCGCTCTGGTGATCGTCGGCGCCGGTAACGCCGTGAACCTGACGGATGGTCTTGATGGCCTGGCCATCGTTCCTGTCATGGTGGCATCAGCCACCTTCGCGCTGATCGCCTATCTCTCAGGTAACTTCGTGTTTGCGACCTATCTGCAGATCCAGTTTGTGCCTGGCACCGGTGAACTTGCCGTGCTCTGCGGGGCGCTGATCGGAGCGGGACTTGGGTTCCTCTGGTACAATGCGCCCCCCGCGCAAATCTTCATGGGCGATACGGGTTCTCTGGCGCTTGGCGGCATGCTGGGCACCATCGCCGTCATCACCAAGCACGAGATCGTTTTCGCCATCGTTGGCGGCATTTTCGTTATGGAGGCCCTGTCCGTGATCATACAGGTCGCCTCGTTCAAGCTGACGGGCAAGCGTGTCTTCCGCATGGCCCCGATCCATCATCATTTCGAAAAGCTGGGCTGGACCGAGCCGCAAGTCGTGATCCGATTCTGGGTCATCGCCGTCGTGCTGGCGTTGATCGGCCTGTCAACCCTGAAGCTGAGGTGACGGCATGACGCCAGCCACCGCATTTGCTGGCAAGACCGTCGCGCTCTTCGGGCTCGGCGGTTCCGGGCTGGCCACGGCCCGCTCGCTCGTCGCGGGCGGCGCTGAGGTGTATTGTTGGGATGACGGTCCCGCCGGTCGCGATAAAGCAGAGGCGGAAGGTTTGACGGTTACGGATCTGACCACGGCAGACTGGATGCAGTTCTCCTCGCTGATCCTCGCGCCCGGTGTGCCGCTGACACATCCCGAGCCGCACTGGACGGTGAAGAAGGCGCAAGCCGCCGGTATCGAGATCATCGGCGATATCGAGGTGTTTTTCCGCGAACGCGCCAAGGTCGCCCCTGCCTCGCCCGTCATCGCCATTACCGGCACCAACGGCAAGTCGACGACGACGGCGCTCATCGCCCATGTCATGCGTGTCGGCGGCTTTGATGTGCAGATGGGCGGCAACATTGGCACCAATATCCTGGACCTTGCGCCGCCTGCCGCCAACCGGCTGCACGTGATCGA
>CAXTUM010000196.1:0-5741 GCA_964247205.1 uncultured Beijerinckiaceae bacterium | reverse complement strand
GCGATTGCAGGTCGTTGCTCGCGACGACGATGACCTTCTGGCACATGTCGCGGGCAATCGGCAGGCCGAAGCCGCCGCAGACCACATCGCCCAGGAAGTCGAGCAGAACATAATCAAAGCCCCAGTCGTGGAAGCCGAGCTTCTCCAGCAGCTCGAAGCCGTGGATGATGCCGCGACCGCCGCAGCCGCGACCGACTTCCGGCCCGCCCAGCTCCATCGCGAAAACACCATCGCGCTTGAAGCAGACATCGCCGATCTGAACTTCCTCACCCGCCGCCTTCTTGCGCGACGAGGTTTCGATGATCGTGGGGCAAGCCTTGCCGCCGAACAGCAGTGATGTCGTGTCACTCTTGGGGTCGCAGCCGATGAGCAGCACTCGCTTGCCCTGCTGCGCCATCATGTAGCTGAGATTGGCGAGCGTGAAGCTCTTGCCGATACCGCCCTTGCCATAGATCGCGATGACCTGCGTTTCTTTCTTTGCAGGAGCATCCACAGGCTCCGAGGTCACGGCATCCGCGATCTGTTTCAGGGCGGCGAGGCCAGCGGCGGTCGGCCCGGTTTCCGGATTCCAGAGCGGCGCAGCAACCGACGGCCTGACAGGTGTCGCGATACTCATGGCAGATTTCTCCAGTCGAGAATCATCTTGGTGCAGGACGGGTCCGTGAACGCCACGGGATAGGCCAACGCCGCTTCGGTCGCGGGTCGCTGGTGCGAAATGAGGCCGGAGAGCGAGAGCTTGCCTTGATCCATCAAAGCCAGAACGGCGGTGAGGTCGGCAGGCTGCCATTCCGCCGCGATGCGCAGGCGCATCTCCCGCATGAAGGCCGGCGGGAATACAAAGGAGAGCGGCGCGCTGTAGAAACCGGCCAGCGTGATCTCGCCACCCTTGCCCGAGCGCAGGATCAGCGTGTCGAGCAGCGCGGAATCGCCGCTGACATCATAGATGCTCTGGTAATCGCAGCGCGTATCATTGGCCGGATCGACGACGGCATAGCCCTCGGCGCCACCCATGCGCTCCGGCTGCTTTTCCCAGACGACAAGAGCCTCGGCGCCCATCGCTATCGCCACGCGGGCGATCAGGCGGCCCAGCACGCCATGGCCGACAATCAGGTCTGGCATGCGGCCGCCGACAATGGCGTGATAAGCTGTTGCGGCCAGCGCCAGAAGCACGGCATCACGGCCCAGCGCGGCGTCAACAGGGATGGCCTTCGCTCCGGCAACAACCAGCCGCCGCGCCGCACCGCCGAAGAGGCCGCTGACATCGCGGAAGCCGCGTGAGCCCGGAACAAACACATTCTGTCCGACAGAGAGCCCTGACTGGCTGCCAGCAGTGCTCACGACGCCCACCGTCTCGTAGCCCGGAACCAGCGGATAGCTCAGCCCCGGGAACTTCGGCATCGTGCCGGACCAGAGCAATTTCTCGGTGCCGGTGCTGATGCCGGACCACAGGACATCCACGATCACATCAGTCTCGGTGGCTTGAATCAAAGCCACCTCGTTGACCGCGAGATGCTTTGGTTCCTGCATGACCACCGCGAGCGTTTGCACCGGGTGTCCTCACTTGTTACTGCCGCGGGGAATGCGGCCAAGCGTCAATCTATCCAGCCTTATTTTTATGTCACTTGGGGGTTACACTTAGATTATGCTGCTTTTTTCGCCACGATCAGCGAGGTCAGCAGCGGGCGACGGGTCGGAATGACCATGGCTTCGGCAAATCCCGCCTCTTTCAGCATCATAAGCAGTGTTTCGGGTGTCCGGGCGCGGCCGGTCCCCATCGCCAGTAAGTAGAAGCCGAAATAGGCATCGGCCATGTGCTGCGCACCGGAAACGCCAGACATGGGTTCGGCGAGAATCAGCGATCCTCCGGGCTCGAGCGCGTGGTGCGCCGCAGCCAGAAGTCCGGTCACGACAGGGTCGTCATGATCATGCGCCACGCGCACAAGCGAAATGAGGTCAGCGCCGCCGGGAAGCGTGCCGTTCTGGAAATCATGGCCGTGCAATGTGGCGCGCGAGGCCATGCCCGCTGCTGCAAACCGCTGGCGGGCCGTCTCCACCACGGGCGGCAGATCGACCAGCGTCAGCATGAGATTATTAGCGCGCCGTCCGGCGGAACGCAGAAACGATCCATCACCGCCGCCGAGGTCCATCAGGCACGTGTGACGGCTCACATCATATGCGTCGAGAATGTCATCCGCGACAAAGCCCTGCGATTCCGCCATCAGGTCCGTGTAGGCCGCGATCTCCTCCGGTGTGATGCCCTGGCGGCGCTCCTCATTGGAGGCATAGGGCCAGTACCGCGACAGCGCGGTCGGGCCGCCTTCGCCCCGCAGCAAGGCCACGGGGTCCATGAGGTCACGGTAGAGAACCTGGTTGTGGTGCATCATCGCTTTCACACCGGGCGCACCATTGAGCGCTGCGCCCAGCATGCCCAGGCCGATCCTGCCGTCGCTGCGCCGTTCCAGAAGGCGGATCGCGACCGCAGCCGTGGTCAGGCGTTCAGCAGAGGCCAGCGGCAGATCCGTGCGCCGCGCAATTTCGGTGAGGGACAGCGGTCCCGGTGCCAGCATGTCGAAGATTTGCAGCTTGAGGCAGGAGAAGAGCACCTGCGTATAGACAAAGCCCGCCGCGATATCAAAAAGCTCGGCGCTGCGCCGCCGCGTGATCGCTCTGAAAATCGGCATGCGCGCCGCAAAAAGCTGGAATTTCGGGCTGCCCAGCAACCGGTCGCGCCAGTTCAGCACCCGGTCAGTGAGGCTGAGGCGCACAGCGGGCTCCGTTTGATCCAGCATGGATTTGGGGCAGGCCCTTCAAATAATGAGGCCTGCCAGCTTACGCCGCCATCAAGGCCAGTTCTTCAGGCAGGAAGCGCTTCGTCTCGGCGCGGATCGCGGCACGGAAATGCTCCTGTCCCGGGCAGTCCGGAACCGAGGCGATGATGGTTTCAGTGAGCGCCGCCAGCGCCCTGACCGCGCCCTTGATGCCAAGTTCGCGTGCTGCACTGGGGCGACCCCGTGCTGCATCCTGACCAATCGGCTTGCCGAAGGAATCAGCGGTGTCCGCCACATCTCGGATATCATCGGCGATCTGGTAGGCGCGCCCGATCTTGTCGCCGAGGCCGAACCACAAGGCGGGATCAGCACCGGCGGCGAGCGCACCGGCACCGGTGGCTGCGGCAAACAGCGACCCTGTCTTGGCGCGGTGATAGGCCTCCAGCGGAATTTCTGTTTCGCTCTCCCACGCCTGTCCGGCACAGATGCCATGGGGCGCACCTGTGGCCTCGCCGATCAGCCGGATCATCCGGGCGATACGATGGGGCGCCTTGGTCATACCGCGTGCGATGGTCTCGAACGCGTTGACGATGAGCGTGTCGCCCACAAGGACAGCAATGGGTTCGCCGAAGGCGACGTGAATGGAAGGAAGCCCGCGCCTGAGATTTGCATCGTCAAAACAGGGCAGATCGTCATGCACCAGAGAGGCGCAATGCAGCAGTTCGATGGCGGCAGCAGCCGCATCAGCCGCAGCCGGATCGCGATCTCCGCAGGCCATGGCGACCGAGATGCAGAGCTTGGGACGGATGCGATGCCCGCCGGGAAACACAGCCGCATGCAGCGCGTTGGCGAGCCTGGGTGGACACGGACTCGCTTCCGTGGGCATCAGGGCCCCCGTCAACGCGCGCTCGATACGACCAATGACATCCATGTACGTCCCCGTCGGGAATGCCTGTGCTGGTGAAAGTGACACAGGTCATGTCGAGCAGGCTGGACATTTTGAAAGATCGTGTCAATTCGCAATGACACTACGTAGTGCAGGATAAATTTGGCGTGACAAAACGGGTTTTGATCATCGGCGCAGGCGTGGGCGGCCTCACTGCGGCACTGGATCTGGCGAGCCGTGGCGTGCCTGTAACCGTGATTGAAAAGGAACCCCGGCCCGGCGGCAAGATGCGGCAGGTCTCGCCCGCAGGACGCGGAATCGATGCAGGACCGACAGTTTTCACCCTGCGCCGCATTTTTGATGAGCTGTTCGATCAGACCGGAACCACGCTCGAGTCAGAGATTACCATTACCAAACTCAACGTGCTGGCGCGCCACGCCTGGGACGGCGGCGGTACGGACGAGCGCAACCGGCTGGATCTGTTCGCCGATGTCAAACGCTCCGCCGACGCCATAGGCGGCTTCGCGGGCAAGGCGGATGCGGAGGGGTTCTTGCGCTTCAATACGGAAGCGTCCCGCATCTTCAACACGCTCTACGAGCCCTTCATGCTGGCGCAGCGCCCCTCCCCCGTCGGCCTCGCCATGAACGCCGGGATCGCCAACATCGGCAACCTGCTGGCAACGCGGCCTCTCAGCACGATGTGGAATGCGCTTGGCCGCCACTTCAGCGATCCGCGCCTGCGCCAGCTCTTCGGGCGCTACACCACCTATTGCGGCTCCTCGCCATTTCAGGCCCCCGGCACCTTCATGCTGGTGGCACACGCCGAACAGGAAGGCGTGTGGACGCTGGAAGGCGGCATGCATGCGTTGGCCACCACGTTGCAGCGATTGGCGGAAGCCAAGGGCGCGGTGTTCCGCTTCGGCGCGGGTGTAGACCGGATTTTCATGGAGCACGGCAAGGCATCCGGTGTCAGGCTCGCTCATGGCGAAGAGATCAGGGCAAGCGCCATCATCCTCAACAGCGATGTCTCGGCACTGGGTGCGAAACTGCTGGGCGAGGACGTCGCCAGCGCCGCGCCAGCAACACCACACGCTCGCCGCTCCCTCTCCGCACTCACATGGTGTCTCGACACAAAAACCAGCGGCTTCCCCCTCACGCGCCACAGCGTGTTCTTCTCGAAGGATTATCCGGCGGAGTTCGACGCCATCTTCGGCCAGCGGAAACTCCCGCACGATCCCACGGTTTATGTCTGCGCGCAGGACCGGGGCGACGACGGGACCAATGACGGCCCGGATCGGCTGCTGTGTCTCGTCAACGCGCCTGCCGATGGCGACCGGGATGTGCTGAGCGATGCCGATATCGCGGCGTGCGGCGAACGCGCCTTCGCCCTGATGGAACGCTGTGGCCTGCACATCGACCGCACGCAAAGCCCCGGCATCATCACCGGACCCGCCGGGTTCAACCGGCTGTTCCCGGCCAGCGGCGGTGCGCTCTATGGTCCGGCATCGCATGGCTGGATGGCATCGTTCCAGCGGGCCGGATCGCGCACGAAAGTGCCCGGCCTCTATCTCGCGGGCGGCAGCGTGCATCCCGCGCCCGGCGTGCCGATGGCAGCGATTTCAGGGCGGCTGGCAGTCTCGGCACTGATGAAAGACCGTCCATGAGTTTCGCGCTTCCAGACGGCCCGGACTTCAGCGAGCCCATCAATTCCGGCGGCTATCTCTGGTGGTATCTCGACGGCATCAGCGATGACGGCCAGCACGGCATCACGCTCATCGCTTTCGTCGGCAGCGTCTTCTCGCCCTATTATCGCCGCGCGCTGAAACGCGGCGCCGCCGACCCGGAGGACCATGTTGCGATCAATGTGGCGCTCTATGGCCCCGGCGGAGGCTGGTGCATGACAGAGCGCGGCAAGCGGCAACTTGATCGCAGCAAGGATCATTTCACCGTCGGTCCCAGTACGCTGGCCTGGAACGATCAGGGCGCTCTTGGTGCGACCATCAACGAACGCGCGGCTCCCTTTCCGATGGCAATGCGCGGCTCCATCCGCCTGACACCGCAAGCACTGACCCGAGCCAGCTATTCAC
>CAXTUM010000195.1:0-5760 GCA_964247205.1 uncultured Beijerinckiaceae bacterium | reverse complement strand
GCCGCCGGCTGGCGCTGCGAGCCCGGCGAGCGGACGCTGTGGGAGGAGGGCGACGAGGCGGACTACGCCGCCTGCGTGCTCGGCCTGCAGCACTATGTCGACAAGAACCGCTTCCCCGGCGTGGTGCTGGGCTTGTCCGGCGGCATCGATTCCGCAATCTGCACCGCGATGGCAGTGGATGCCCTGGGCGCGGACCGTGTGCATTGCATCATGCTGCCCTATCTCTATACGTCAGGTGAAAGCTTGGCCGATGCCAAAGGTGTCGCGGATGCCACCGGCGTGCGTTACGACATCGTGCCGATCAAGACGGCGGTGGAGGGGCTGGAAAGCACGCTCGCACCGGTTTTTGCCGGACGCCAGCGGGATATCACCGAGGAAAACCTGCAAAGCCGCGTGCGCGGCACCATTCTCATGTCGATCTCCAACAAGTTTGGTCCCATGGTGCTGACAACCGGCAACAAGTCCGAGATGTCGGTCGGCTATTGCACGCTCTACGGCGACATGAACGGCGGGTTCAACCCGATCAAGGACCTCTACAAGATGGAGGTCTTCCGGCTGTGCGCGCTGCGCAACCGCTGGAAACCGGCCTGGGCCAAGGGGCCGGATGGCGTGGTGATCCCGCAGAACATTCTTGTGAAACCGCCGTCGGCCGAGTTGCGAGAAAACCAGAAGGATCAGGATTCACTGCCGGAATATGACGTTCTGGATGCCATTCTCGAGCGCCTTGTCGAACGCGAGATGCGCGTCAGCGATATCGTGGCCGAAGGCTATGATCTGGAGATCGTCCGCAAGGTCGAGCGGCTGCTCTACATCGCGGAATACAAGCGGCGGCAGTCCGCGCCCGGCGTCAAGGTTACCACCAAGGCCTTTGGGCGAGAGCGGCGCTATCCCATCGTCAACCGCTTCCGCGATCCCGGAACAGCGGCTTATGCGCCTGACAAGACGATTGCGCCGGAGGTGGTGCGGGCGCAGACTGACGTGGTCGATTTCTGAGGTGGACGGTTCGCAGGACCTCATCCGTGCGAAATTTCCCCTGATGGTTGCAATGCCGGAGTGTCATTCAAGCCAGAGGAAAAAAACGATGATCCCGAAATTCATCCTCACCGCCGCCGCACTCGTGCTGAGCGCATCTGCTGCCTCGGCACAAAGCTGCATGGTCAGCGACCCGACCGGCACGCCGCTCAATGTCCGCTCCTCGGCAGGCGGCGCCATTCTGGGCAAGCTGCGCAACGGCAGCAATGTCACGCTGATCGACACCGTCGACGACAGCCGCGGCCGCCGCTGGGCTGAGGTGTCCGCGCCGGGCTACCGGCAGAATGTCTGGGTGTTCCGTGAATTCGTGAGCTGCCGGAACTGATCCGGAGCGCTCCTCACCGTCGCTTGCCTTTTCATCCCTCCTGTCACAAACCAGTCGCTGGCCAGGTGCAGACAGCCCGGCAGTTCTGGTTGAGATGACAGGGAGACTGACATGCGTATCAGCCGCCGCGGCGCGATAGTGACAGGCCTTTCAGCCCTGAGCCTTTCGGCATCGGGCCTGAGGGCGCAGCCTGTCTCGGGCAAGCTGGTGCTCTATACATCCCAGCCGGACCGCGACGCGCAGCAGACCGTGAACGGCTTCAAGGCGCAGTATCCCGGCGTGGATGTCGAGGTTTTCCGCTCCGGCACCACGGAGGTGATGGCGAAACTCTCGGCGGAGATCACTGGCGGACAGCCGCGCCCGGATGTGCTGCTGATCGCGGATGCGGTCAGCATGGAACTGCTCAAGGCAGACAACCGGCTGGAGAAGCACGAGACCAAAGCCGTGGAGGGCCTCAACCGCGCGGCTTATGACGCGGATTTCACGTATTTCGGCACCAAGCTGATCACGACAGGCATCATCTACAACAAGGGCGCGAAACTGAAGCCAACATCCTGGGCCGATCTGATAAACCCTGAAATGAAGGGGCAGATATCGATGGCGAGCCCGCTCTATTCCGGCGCCGCCGCCATCAAACTGGGCGCGGTCACGGCAAGGCCGGATCTGGGCTGGAAATTCATGGAAAGCCTTAGGGCGAACGAGGCCTCTGCCGTGCGCGGCAATGGCGCGGTGCTGCGGGCTGTCGCCACGGGCGAGAAAGCTTACGGCATCATCGTGGATTTCATGGCCTACAACGCCAGGGCGCAGGGCTCACCGGTGGAATTCGTCTTCCCGAAGGAAGGTGTGACTGCCGTCACCGAACCGGTTGCCATCCTGAAGACGGCCAGGAACATGACGGCTGCAAAGGCTTTCGTGGATTTCCTGCTGTCCGATGCTGGCCAGAAACTGGCGCTCTCGCAGGGTTATCTGCCGGCCCGCTCCAGCGTCGGCCAGCCCGCATGGCTTCCGGCAGGGACAACAATCACCATCATGGACTTCGACATGAAGGCGCTGATGGCGACGACAGAAGCCGACAAGAAGCGCTTTGCCGATATGTTCGGCGGATAGATCACAAAATGAAGGCCCCGCCGGGGCGGGGCCAAGTCATCTTTTCTTGTTACGGGGAGCAGATACGCGCTCCCATCCTTGCGCAGGATGACTGGCAGCCCCGTTTACTGGCAGACACGCACCCGGCGGATCACGACGGTGTCGTAATCCACGACCTCGCGCACCTTCCGGTAGTAGCAGGTCGGCTGGTAGGCTGGCTGATAGGTTTCGTAGGCAGGCTGGTAATACGATGGCTGCGAATAGCCTTGGCTGTAGGCCGGGGCATAGCCGTAACCGTAGGAGGGGGCCGCATAGGCCGGGCGTGTTGCGCCCGCGATCAATGCACCGGCCGCGATGCCGCCGATGATACCGGCAGCGACGGCAGCGCCGCCGCGCGGGCCGCGGTAGCCGCGATAGCCATACCCCTGGCCATAGCCCGGGCGAGGACGCCACTGGGCTTCGGCGGAACCGGCTGACATCACGGTTACGCCGGTGGAAACGGTTGTGAGCGCGAGGGCGCCGACAAGGGCTTTCTTCACGCGAGAAACAGGTTTGGACATGATCGTCTCCCTTGCAGATCCGGTAGCCACGAAAGCCAACCTTTGTGGTCCCGGTATGGCAAGTGTTCTACTCTGGGACACCTGACGGCAATCTGAACGCGCTTTGCAGGAAACCTGCCCTTCCGTTCATCTCTGTGGCAAACAGGTGTTCTGGAGCCTTTGGCCCAATGATATCAGCTGGTTTTCGTCGGCATTGGCGAAAGCCACGCGAAGCCACTGCTCCTGCTCCGGCCCGAAATAGCTGCCGGGAAGCGCCAGAATCCCATGCTCGACCGCCAGATCACGTGCGAATGAGCCAGCATACCCCACGCTTTCCGGCGGTTTCACATATGCGAAATATGCGCCCACCGACCCGATCTGCCAGGCATTGAGGGGCCGCATCGCAGCACAGAAGGCAGCGGCGCGCTCTGCAATAAGGGCGCGGTTGGTCTCCCGCCATGTGAAAGTCTCATGCATCACCTTGCCAACCGCGATCTGGCCGATGCGTGGCGGACAGATCTGGATCGTATCCAGAATTTTGGCCAGTTCCGGCATCAGCCGTTGCGGCGCACTGATCGCGCCAAGCCGGTAACCCGGCAGGCAATACGCCTTGGAGAAGCTGTAGAGTTGCATCACATGGGCCGGAATGCCTGCTTCGAACAGATCATGCGGCTTGTCCTGCGCCAGAGGCAGGAAATCCCGGTAGGTCTCGTCAAGGATCATCCAGAGGCCGCGCTCTTCCGCCAGATCGGACAAGGCGCGGATCGTCCTGGCTGGATACACAGCGCCTGTCGGGTTGTTCGGCGTCACCAGAACCAGCGCCTTTGTCCGGGGCGTGATCAGTGCTGCCGCCTCCGCCGGATCAGGCACGAAGCCGTTGTCCGGGCGGCAGGGCAGGGGAATCGTCTCGATTCCCAGCATATCCAGCGCCATCTTGTGATTGAAATACCAGGGATAGGGCAGAACAACCGCATCACCCGCGCGCGCCACGGCCAGCACCGCCATCAGGAAGGCCTGATTGCAGCCGCTGGTGATGACGCTGTCTTCGGGTTTGAACCTTGCGCCATAGGCCCGGGAAAGATCGTCAGCGTAAGCTGCGCGCAGGCTGTCTTCGCCCCGGATGGGACCATACTTCGCCGTGGCCGGATCGGCGGCGGCTTCCGCCAGCGCATGCAGCAGCATATCCGGCGGCGCATGGCCGGGCGCCGCCTGCGACAGATCGATCACGGGGCCTTTGCAGCCGTCGTAAGCCGCAAGCCAGCCCTTGGCCTCGGGAATCGGCGGTGTTCCGGTATCAAGCAGCAGCGGATTGGCTGACGGCAGCATGCTCAGCCTGACACTCTCAGAAGCCCGTGCACGGCGGCTTCCAGATCATCGAAATGATCGATCACCGCATCCGCACCCAGATCACGGACATGAACATTGGTGTAGCCGAAGCTCACCCCGACAACGGGTATCTTCGCATTCTTCGCCGTATCGATATCGGTCTTTGAATCGCCGATCATGACGGCGCGCGCCGGATCGCCTGCAGCCCGCGCGATCGTCTCTATCAGGTGGCGCGCATCGGGTTTGAACACATCAAAAGTGTCCTTGCCTGAGATAAAGGCGAAGCGGTCGATGCTGCCGAGCACCTTCAGCAGTTCGACTGCGTGGCTCTCCATCTTGTTGGTGCAGACTGCCAGACGGAAGCCTTGATCCGCAAGCCGGTCCAGCGCTGGAATCACACCCGGAAACAGCACGGTATGGACCGCGATATGGTGATGGTAATGATCGAGAAAGAACGCATAAAGCTCCTGCAGCCGCCCCTCGGACAGCGGCGTGTCCGAGGCTGCGAAGCCTCGCTCGATCAATGGCTTTGCTCCCGCTCCGATGAGATCCCGCGCTTTATCGAAGGGCAGCGGCGCCAGCTTCTCCCGCTCCAGGATCACATTGAGCGTGGCGATCAGGTCCTGCGCGGTATCGGCCAGCGTGCCGTCCAGATCAAAGACGAGGATGGGAGGAGTGGTCATGCGGGCCTCTGGACTGTCAATTCCGCCGTGCCATGGCGTTAGGCGAATGTCCATGCTCGGCCCTTGAATTGGGTGGACTGCACAGATGCGGCATGGTCTTGAGGGGATCGTTGCAAATCGATTCCGGGGGCAGCGCGGCACGTGATTGAAACCCTCCCCTTCGTCGCGATCCTCGCAAGTGCGCTGCTTCATGCCACCTGGAACGCCATGGCGCGCTCGGGGAGCGAACCGGGTGATGTTTTGGCCTGCAGCGTGATGATATCTGGGCTGGTCGGCTTGCCGGGCCTGCTCTGGTTCGGTCCTCCCGCCGCCCCGTCCTGGCTTTATCTCCTGGCCGGCGTCATCCTGAACACGATCGGCGTCCGGCTGGCTATGGCGGCCTACCGGACGGCGAGCTTCGGCCTGGCCTATCCCGTGATGCGTGCTGGTATACCGCTGCTGACGCTGCCGATCGGCGCTGTCCTGCTCAACGAATGGCCGCGCCCGTCAGGTGTTGCCGGCGTGCTGCTGATCGCGGCAGCGCTGATCATGCTGGCGATGGCGGCGCGCAAGGCGGGCCGCGCGGAAATGCGCGGTCTGGGCTTCGCGCTCATGGCTTCAGTTGCAGGCGCGGGCTTTGTGACGGCAGATGCGTTTGGCGTGCGGCTCAGCGGCAATGTCCTTGGTTATGCCTTCGCTGTCACCATCGGCAACGGACTGTCACTCGCCTTGCTCACCCGCCTGGAAGGGCGCAATCCGCTGGCTCTGCTGCCCGTGCATGCGGCGCGCG
>CAXTUM010000194.1:0-5772 GCA_964247205.1 uncultured Beijerinckiaceae bacterium | reverse complement strand
CGGCTGACACTCGAGCGTAGCGAGTCGCCGCCGAAGGAGGAGACATAAACGACCGCCGGCGCCACGATCCATTCCGGGGACAAGAACGCGGCGTAGGTGATGCCGGGTCCGATGGTCCATTTCCCTGAGCCCATGACTTTCTCGGATGCCGTAGGCGCAGTCACTTCGGTCGATAGTACGATGGCCTGGCGAGGATCGATATGCGCGACCCATGTCCATCTGGCCGAAATATCGCCGAGGCCGGTCTGTTGCCTGCCGCGGTCGACGTTGGTCGAAACCAGAGGCACTTTGAGCTGGATAGACATCCGATCATCGGCGAATGGCTCGGTGTAGCGGATGTTGGGCTGATGAAGCCAGCGGCCTTTAGGGAGCCAGCGCAGATCGGCGCCAAACTGGAATGAGCGCGTTAGTTGCGCGGGGTTGGTGCCGGACTTGTCCTTGGTTGCCTCTTCGCTTGTTTGGGCAGTCGCCGCATCGACGCAGATGGCGAAGGCTAGCGGTAGCACGGCGATTTGGCAGAAAGCACGCATCTGTGTCGGTCTCCTTGTCGATCATCCGATTGGTTGGAACAACCCGCGCTCTGACGGGTCAAGCGCGCGACCGGAATTGTGGCCATCGGCCACGCCGGACCGCTGACACTCAGAACCGCACTTGCGTTCGAAGGCCGGCGAAGGTCGCATTGTCCTTGGCTGGGTCGCCAGGCCTTATCCACTGCACGTTGCCGGTAACCCGAAGCCAGGGTGTAACGGCGAAGTTGTAGTAGGCCTCCACGCCCCACTCATCGCGCCGCCGGTCGCCGATCTGTGCAATGCTGTCCTTCAGGTCCTTGCTCAGCGCATATTTGAAATAGCCGACGCCCCAGCGGTCGAGGTCCCGGTCGAAAACGCCCATTCCGCTAATGCCGGCGACAAGGTGCCACTTTATGGGGTTGGGGTTGCCCTCGGACACGCCGAAGTCGGCGAAGACGCCGAAGCCGCGTCCCGGAGCGCCGGGTGCGACATAAAGGTACTGCTGCATGCTCAGCGACAGGAAGCGGTAGCCCTGCTTCTGCTGCTTCAAGCGCGTCCCTCCGGGCAGCGCGAGTTCTGGCAGACTATTGAAGTCTAGCCCCTTCTTGTCGCTGTAGGCGACGCGCGCGCCGTAGAACCCCGGCAGATCGAAGAGTTTCGTCGGGATCGTGGCCGATAGGCTGTAGGTCCGACCATCGGTAAATGGGCGCTTGACCACCTCTGGATCCTGCGCGTTACGCGGATCGTAGATCATGCCGGTGAGGATCACATAGGGTGTCTTCAGGCTTGCCATGCCGCCGAAGAGGTACGGCGGCGTCACGCCGCTGACAGGCGCGGCCAGACCCATGTTCATGAAGGTGTCGAGGCCGCCGCCGCCGAGTATAGGCGTACGCGAGGCGAAATCGAGCATATTGAACTTGCCGAAGCTCACCGAGAACATGTCGCCGAAGTTCTGCGTCACGTTGAGCGAGGTGTTCTGATTGTCGCCGCCGAGCCGCGGAAAACCCATCGCTGTATTCGTCACCAACAGCAGCCCGGCCCCCGACTTGTTTACATCCCTGCCCCAGGCCCATTCCTGATGGAAGGTGACGACCAAGCCGGGCCACAAGCCCATCTTGGTACTGTCGAACTGCACCTTGAGGTCGCCTTTGGCGCCGTGGCGCCACAGGTGGTCGCCACTGCCGATCGTATGGCCCTGGTAGAAGCTCGTGACGGTGCCGCCGATGTCGATGCCGATCGTCCGGAGCGTGTCGAACGGGCTGCCGGGAAATCGCAGCAGCGACGGCGTCGTGAGGATGGAGTACTGAGGAGCCGGCGGCTGCGGCGCGGGCGCTTGCGCGAAGGCAAAGGAAGGCATGACGACCGCCATTACGGTGATGATGGTCCGCATCAAGTTCATTCGCGCCTCCTCGCCCCGCCTTCCTTCTGGCTATGGCAACCTGCGTCTTTTGCCCATTTACGAATTCTGTTGCAATCCGTACAAACAAAAAAATACCCTGAAATGCCCAGATACCAATGTAAAATAGCGAACGGAATTGCAGTATGCGGCAAACCAGGATCTTAAGAATCGCGTATTTTCCTCGTAATATTACATAATTCTAGCGATCCATTTTGTGTTATCGCCAGTAGCCGAGCTCAGGATGAGTCAAAGTACGGTGTTGCAAATGGCAAGAGGGTGCGGTTGATTGATGGGCAATCGCGCACTTGGAGGAGGCACTCATGGTCATCAATATCTCACGCCGCGCCGCGCTGCTCGGCTCTGCAGCCTCCGTTGCCTGGTGTGCATCCGCTGTTGCCCAGCAGGCGCAGCCGGCCGACCGCATCTGGTCCGGCGGCCCGATCCTCACGATGAATGATGCCGCCATGCGCGCCGAGGCTGTTGCCGAGCGCGGCGGGCGCATTGTCGCCGTTGGCAAGCGCAGGGATGTCATGAAGCTGAAAGGCCCCAAGACTGAACTCATTGACCTCAAGGGCCGCACCCTGGTCCCTGGTTTCGTCGATGCTCACGGGCATATCGTCGTTGGCGGTCTGCAGGCGCTTTCCGCCAACCTGCTGGCTCCGCCCGACGGCCAGGTGCAGGACATCGCCTCGTTGCAGCAGACATTGCGCGACTGGATGCAGAAGAACGCCGCCGCCGTCGAGAGGATCAAGGTCATCGTCGGCTTCGGCTACGACAATGCCCAGCTGAAAGAACTGCGCCATCCGACCAAGGAAGAGCTGGACGCCGTCTCGCAGGACATTCCGATCCTCGTCGTCCACCAGTCCGGCCATCTGGCGACCGTCAACTCCGCTATGCTGAAAGCTATAAATTATGATTCCAGCACTAAGGATCCAGCGGGCGGCGTGATCCAGCGCAAACCCGGCAGCACCGAGCCAAACGGCACGCTCGAAGAGACTGCACTGTTTGCCGCAATCCCCGTGGTGCTCACCCGCGTCGGCCCAGAGGGATTGAAAACTTTTGCCCGCGAGGGCGCGAAGCTCTGGGCCCGTTTCGGCTACACCACAGCCGAGGAAGGTCGGGCCACGCCCCAGATTGCTGAACTCTTGAAGGGGGTGGCAGCCGAAGGCGGGTTCGAGAACGACGTCAATTCCTATCCCGATGTTCTGATCGATCGCGCTTACATTAAGGCCAACCAGAGCCAGACCTACACCAACCGTTTCCGGATTGCGGGCGCGAAGCTCACTATCGACGGCAGCCCGCAGGGTTTTACGGCCTGGCGTGATCGGCCCTATTTCAAACCGGTCGGCAGCTACCCACCGGGGTATTCCGGCTATGCCGCAGCATCTGCCGAGTCGGTCATGGATGCCATCCAGTGGGCATCAGAAAATGGCATCCAGGTCATCACCCATTCGAACGGCGAACGCGCATCCGACCTGCTGATCGCGTCTCACCGGGCTGCACAGGCGCGCTTCCCCAAGGCGAAGGAGCTTCGCCCTGTGCTCATCCACGGCCAGTTCCTCCGCGAGGACCAGCTCGACAATCTGAAGTCGCTGGGCGTCATCCCTTCGCTCTTTCCAATGCATACCTTCTACTGGGGGGATTGGCATCTCGATCACACCGTTGGCCCGCAGGCCGGCCGAAACATTTCGCCCACCGGATGGACACGCAAGCGCGGCATGATCTTCTCGAGCCATCACGATGCGCCGGTCGCCTTTCCGGATTCCATGCGCGTGCTTGACGCAACAGTTACACGACGCGCCCGTGGTTCAGGCCGCATTGTCGGCCCCGAGCAGCGGGTCGATGTGATCACGGCGCTGAAGTCGATGACGCTCTGGCCCGCCTATCACCATTTTGAAGAGAAGACGAAGGGTAGCCTGGAGATCGGCAAGCTGGCCGACTTTGCTATTCTCTCGAAGGACCCGACGGCGGTGGAGCCCTCCACCATCGCCGACATCAAGGTCACCGAAACCGTCAAGGAAGGGAAGTCGATCTTCAAGCTTGACGCTAGCGCACGGGCGACCATAGACACGCCCGACATCACCCCGCTGGTTGTTGCCTTCGGCGGTCATCGCGGCGTGCCTGACGGTTGCGCACACGACGCAATGTTCCGCATGACGACAGTGATGGCAGACGGCGGGGCAAGCCGCTGAAGCGGCTTTTCGCCACATCTAACCCAGCGCTTAACAACACTAATGTCGTATCATCATAGGTGGGAGCGCCCGTGTTAGTATTGAGGGAGCAAGCCATGATCCGGGTGGGACAGAAGTACCAACATCTTATCAAAAACCGGATATGCGCGTGCTGCGATCCGAGTTTGAATGCTGTCACGCAAGAAATGAACGCTGACCTCTCGCGGCGAGGATTTTTTCTCGGTGCGGGTGCTGCACTCGCTGGGCTTGGGTTAACTGGATCGGTGAGCCCGGCCAAGGCGCAGGGCACTCAGACAAGGGGCGTGCTTTTCGAGAACGTGCGCATCTTTGATGGTGTTGCCGACAGGCTTTCCGCTCCGTCCAACGTGTTGGTCGTGGGCAATGTCGTCAAGACAGTCTCCACGTCGCCTATCCCTGCGCCAACCGACATTGCGCTGACTCGGATCGCCGGAAACGGGCGCACCTTGATGCCAGGCCTTATCGACGCGCACGCGCACATCATGTTCGCGACGATACCTCAGGCGGCTGTGCTGACCGGCGATATCGGCTTCATCAATGTCGCTGCCGTCAAGGCCGCCAATGAGATGCTGCTGCGCGGCTTCACATCCATCCGCGATGTGGGCGGACCTTCCTTCGGCATCAAACGCGGGATTGATGCAGGTCTCGTGCCGGGTCCGCGCATCTGGCCTTCGGGAGCTTTCATTTCGCAATCGGGAGGCCATGGCGATTTCCGGCTGCCCAATGAGCTTCCCGCGCGCCCAGGGGACTACACCTTCAGCGAACGCGTTGGCGCAGCAGCGATCGCAGATGATCCGGATATCATCCGCAAACGCACGCGTGAGCAACTGGCGCTGGGAGCATCTCAGATTAAGCTTATGGCCGGTGGCGGTGTTGCGTCGTCCTTCGATCCGCTGGATGTCACGCAATACACCGTCCCGGAGATCAGGGCCGCAGTAGAGGCCGCGGAGAACTGGGGAACCTACGTCACCGTCCACGCCTATACGCCGAAGGCGGTGCGGCAGGCCATCGAAGCGGGGGTCGCCTGCATCGAACATGGCCAGATGCTCAACGAACCGACGGTTGCGCTTCTGGCAGAGAAGAAAATCTGGTGGAGCCTGCAGCCATTCCTCGATGACGAGGATGCGATACCCTTCCCCGAGGGATCAGCCAACCGTCGGAAGTCGCTTCAGATGTCAGCAGGCACTGACACGGCTTACAAACTCGCCAAGCAATACAGGATCAGAACGGGTTGGGGCACCGACACTCTGTTTGATGCCAAGCTTGCCCTACGCCAGGGCGCGCAACTCGCCAAACTGACGCGCTGGTACACCCCCGCCGAAGTGCTGAAAATGGCGACGTTTGATAACGCACAACTCCTCGCGCTTTCCGGCCTTCGCAGCCCCTACGAAGGTGTGCTGGGAATCGTCAAGGAAGGCGCTCTGGCCGACCTCCTGCTGGTTGACGGAGACCCCCTCGCCAACATCAAGCTGATCGAGGACCCTGAGAGGAACTTCAAGGTCATCATGAAGGACGGCGCCCTGCACAAGAATACGGCATGAGTCCGCGAAGCTGCCCGGACCGACCTGAAGAGGCAAATGACGGGGTATACCCGATCTTCGCCGTGATATTCCCTGACCGTTCAGTCTAGGAACCTGTCAGCGTTTTTCGGTCT
>CAXTUM010000193.1:0-5775 GCA_964247205.1 uncultured Beijerinckiaceae bacterium | reverse complement strand
AGCACGCCCAGCGTGGAACAGCCCTCGATCCGCGCGGCTTCCTCGAAATCCTTCGGGATCGACTTGAAGGTCTGGCGCAGAAGGAAGATGCCAAAGGCCGAGGCCAGATAGGGCAGGGCAATGGCGGGCAACGTATCCACCAGACCCAGGCTGCGGATCGTGATGTAATTCTCCAGAATCAGAATGTCGGGCGAGACCATCAGCTGGATCAGCACCAGCGCGAACAGGAAGTCTCGGCCCTTGAAATCGAAGCGGGCGAAAGCGAACGCCGCGAGCGTACACAGGATGAACTGGGCGATCAGGATACCGGTGACAAGCAACACAGTGTTGAGGAAATAGCGTGCGAAGGGCGCAGCCTTCCAGGCCGTCGCGAAATTTTCCAGCGTCAGGGGTGCGAACAGGTCGAAGGTCGCGACATAGGCGCTGGGGTGAAACGCCGTCCAGACCGCAAAGAGCAGAGGCAGCAGCCAGAGCAGACCAAGCATCCACGCTGCGACGGTTTCCAGCCATTCGCCCGTTGCATCGTGATGATCGATCAGGCTCATTCGTAATGCACCCGCTTGTCCGTGAGCAGGAACTGGCCAATCGCGATCAGGGCAAGGATGGCCAGCAGCACCATGGTGAGTGTCGCGGCATAGGCCTGATCGAAGAACCGGAAGCCGACGGTGTAGATATGGAACAGCAAAACCGAGGTCGAATTGTCGGGACCGCCGCCAGTCATGACGAAAATGTGGTCCACGAGGCGGAAAGCATTGATCACCGCGTTGACCATCACGAAAAGCGTGGTCGGCATAAGCAGCGGGAAGGTGACGCGCCAGAAGAAGTTCCAGCGGCTGGATCCCTCAATGGACGCCGCCTCGCGCAGGTCAGGCGAGATGTTCTGGAGTGCCGCCAGATAGAAGATCATGAAGAACCCGGCCTCTTTCCACACCGCAACCACAATGAGGCACCACAGCGCCGTCGATTGCGTGCCAAGCCAGTTCACGCCCACAATACCGAAAGGCTTGAGCAGTTGGTCCACCAGGCCATACTGGGGATTGTAGAAAAACAGCCAGATGTTGGCGACCGCGATCATCGGCAGCACAGTTGGCGTGAAATATGCGAGGCGCACGAAGCCTTTGCCCCTCAGCTTGCCGTTGACGAACAGCGCCATGATCATGGCCAGCGCAATCGAGATCGGCACGGATGTCAGGGCGTAGACCGCGTTGTTCCACAGCGCTTTCCAGAAGATCGGATCCGACAGCATCGCCTCGTAATTGTCGAGGCCGACAAAGCGCGACGGACGACGCGGGCGCGGGGTCGAGTAGAAGCTGTGAATGAAGGTCGTGATGATGGGGATATGCGTGAACGCCGCCAGCAGAACGCAGGCCGGGAAAACCAGCAGCCAGGCGTGAAGGGAATTGCGGGAACCTGTCATGCGTTACACCGGAAGCGCCGACCCCCGCGAAACGAGGATCGGCACCGTCCAGTCATTCATCCCCTCACTTGTAGGCCGCAAGCACCCGCGTGGCTTCCGCCTGCGCCTGCTTCATCGCGGCATCCGCCGGTTTGGCGCCGGTCAGCGTGGCCTGGATCGCGTCGTTCATGAACTTGGTGACACGCTGATTCTCGTGCACCGTCAGTTCCGGCACGGCATGCTGGAGCTGGTCGCGCGCAACGATGGCCTGCGAGAAGCCATCGGTGTACGCCTTCAGCGTCGGCGTTGCGTAAGCCGCCGCAGAGGTCGCGACGTAGCCCGTCTTGACCGACCAGTCCGCGGCAATATCGGGCTGCGTCATGAACTTGATGAACTTGAACGCCGCTTCCTGCTTGGCCGCCGATGTGCCCTTGAAGACATAGAAATTGCCGCCGCCGGTGGGTGCGCCGTTCTGGCGCATGCCGGGCAGCCACGCCACGCCGAAGTCGAACTTCGCGTTCTGCTTGATGTTGGTGAGGTTGCCTGTGGTATGCCAGATCATCGCGGCCTTGCCTTCCAGGAAGTCACGCGGCGTGGCGCCCCAGGAGATGATGCCTGGCGGATGGCTGGCGTCGACGCGGGACAGGTCATACCAGTTGCTGGCGGCCTCGATGACCTTCGGGTCGTCATAGGAGACCTGGTTGCCCTTGGCATTGCTGAGGCGCACGGCGTTGCCGGTGGTCATGCCGGTGAAGAGCCAGCCGGTGTTGCCGTCCGAGGGAATCTGGATGCCCCATTGCGTGACCGCGCCAGAGGCGTCTTTCTTGGTCAGCTTCTTCGCCATTTCGCGCATTTCGGTCCAGTTCGATGGACCCTTGTTCGGGTCAAGACCGGCGGCCTTGAAGGCGTCCTTGTTGTAATAGAGCACCGGGGTGGAGCGCTGGAACGGAATGGCGAAGGTCTTGCCGTCGATCTTCGCATTCTCCATGAAGGCCGGATAGAACGATGCGAGCCAGGCCTTGTCGGCATCGGTCTTCACGAACCCGTCGATGGGAACGATCACATCCTCATCGAACAGGGTGAACAGATCAGCGGCGAGCAGGATCGCGGTTTCAGGCACATCGCCGCCCTTGATGGCGGTCAGCACCTTGGTGATGGTCTGGATATAATCGCCTGAGTAAACCGGCTTGATCTTGATGCCGGGGTTCACCTTCTCGAAGGCGGCAGCATAGTCATCGATGATCTTGGTCACCGGCCCGCCCACGGCGACCGGGAAATACATGCGCACCTCCGCTTCCTGGGCAACCGCCGCAGTCGAGATGAAGGGCGTTGTGAGCGCGAGTGCCGAAAATGTCCTGCGTGTGAGTTTTGTCATGGTCCCTGTTTCCCCTGTTTAAGTGTCTTGTTGGTCGTCCTAGTTCATCCGCATTCCCGCAGCATCAAAGCGGCTCTGGGCGCTTGAAGCCCAGTGCGCCGTCAGCTGATCTCCCACATGAATTGTCGAGGCGCCTGGCAGCCGGATAGCGATCCGGCTCTCATCCGCCGCGAGCGAGACAATTGTATCCGCGCCCATGTATTCGACCGATGTGACAGTGCCATGGCGTCTGACCGCATCCTTTGGGCCGTCCCCGAGACTGATATGCTCGGGCCTTATGCCCAGCAGAATGTCATTGTCGCGCACCAGATTCATCGCAGGCGCGCCGATGAAGCTGGCGACGAACGACGTTGCGGGGCGCATGTAGAGTTCCGCCGGCGGTCCCGCCTGCTCGATTTTACCGTTGCGCATCAGCACCACGATATCGGCCATCGTCATCGCCTCGGTCTGGTCATGCGTCACATAGACCATGGTCATGCCAAGGCGTTGCTGCAGGGAGCGGATCTCCACGCGCATCTCGTGGCGCAACTGTGCATCGAGATTGGAAAGCGGCTCGTCCATCAGGCAGACCGGCTGTTCGGCGATGATGGCGCGCGCCAGCGCCACACGCTGGCGCTGTCCGCCCGAGAGCTGGCCTGGCTTGCGGTCAAGATAAGGCGCGAGCTCGACGATATCGGCGACCTTTTTCAGCCGCTCGTCCCGCTCGGCGCGGGGTACACGCCGGACCTTGAGGCCGAAGATGATGTTTTCTCCCACCGTCAGGTGCGGAAACAGCGCATACGACTGGAACACCATCGAAATCTGCCGCTCGGAAGGAGAAAGCTTCGTCACGTCGCGGCCCGCAATCATCACCGTGCCGGAAACAGGCTCCTCGAGCCCGGCGATCAGGCGAAGCGTCGTCGACTTGCCGCACCCCGACGGTCCCAGCAGCGCCACAAGCTGGCCATCCGGCACAACAAGACTCACGTCGTTCACGGCGGTGATGCCGGACCAGCTTTTCGTCAGATTGGAGAGTGTGACTGTCGCCATGCAGGTTGATGCTATCCCAAGGACGTCGGCTTGCAAACGCCTTGATGGTCAGATTGTTTGCCGACGGAGAATATCCCTCACCGCATCCGGTTCCTGATCATCTGTCCGCCCTGCATGATCATCGGCATGTGTTTCCCTTGCCCGGTGAGCAGCGACAGATCCTTCAGCGGATCGCCGTCCACCGCGATCAGATCGGCATAGGCGCCTGCCGCGACCACGCCGATCCTGCCTTCCATCCCGCAGATTTTCGCGGCGTTCAGCGTGGCATGGCTGATCACCTCGTGGGCGGGAAGAATCCTGTTGCGGATCAGGAATTCCTCGGACTGGTGCCGGTGCATCGTCATGCCGATCAGATCGGAGCCATAGCCCATCATCACGCCGGCTTTCGACAGCACCTCCAGAGATCGCATGCCGCCCCTGCGCACGGTCTCGATCTTGGCAACGGAATCCGGCGGCAGACCGAGGCTTGCGCCCTCGTTCGCAAGCGCATCATAGACCACGACTGTGGGCACAGCGAAAGCGCCCTTCTCGCGCATCAGCTTGGCAGTCGCGGGTTCGATCAGGTTGGCGTGTTCCACGGATTTGACGCCGCATTCCACCGCCCTTCGGATCGCTTCGTCCGTGTAGAGATGGGCCGAGACATAGGTCTTGGCGTTTGCGGCTTCCTCGACAATGGCAGTGATTTCCTCGCGGGAATACTGAAGGAAGGCAATGGGATCGGTGGGTGACGCCACACCGCCGTTGGCCATGATCTTGATGAATTCGGCACCTGCCTTGATTTCCTCGCGGGCCGCCTTGCGGCACGCGTCCACGCCATCAGCGATGCGGCCCAGCATCCCCAGCCTGCGCTCCAGCCATGCTGTCGGACGGTCATCGTAGCGGCCGCGCAAATCGGAATGCCCGTTGGTCTGGGACAAAGCCTTGCCGCAGATCACCAGGCGCGATCCCGTGATATAGCCCTCGGCCTGCGCCTGCTTGAGGCCGATATCCGCACCCGCCACATCGCGCACGGTGGTGAAGCCACGCATCAGCATGCCGTTCATGATGCGCGCCGCCTTGTGCGCCACGAGGCTGTCGGGCATCATCGCGTTCTGGGCCAGATTGGTCATCGCGGCGATCACATGCACGTGGCAGTCGATCAGACCGGGCATTAGTGTTCTGCCATTGAAATCGATGACTTGCGCCGATGCGCTGGTGATCGGGTTTGCCGAGACCTCGCGGATCGCGTCCCCCTCGATCAGCACGCTCATGCCGCCCTCGGCGCGGTCCTTGCTGCCATCGACCAATGACGCATTGATGATGAGAATGGGGCGGGTTTTGCGGTTGGCCATGGGTTCTGTCCTTGCTTTCAGAAATCAGCTGTGGCGCGGCCGTGTCAGGCGGTTGGCCGCGAGTGTGAGGATGATGGTCGAAGCCATCAGGATGAAGGAGATTGCCGCACCGAAGGGCCAGTTGTTCTGCTGCACGAACTGGCCGTAGACCAGCGGTCCCATGGTCTGAAAACGCGGGCCGCCGAGCAGCACCGGCGTGGCATAGGCATTCATGGCAAGGATGAAGGTGAGTATCAGGCCAGCCGCCGTCCCCGGCAGCGCCAGCGGCCAGATCACACGCCAGAACGCATGCCACGGCGACGCCCCGAGGTTCATTGCGGCTTCCTCGGCTTGGCGGGGAATGCCCTCGATCACGGTCTGCAACGTCAGCGCCATATAGGGCAGGTTCACCGCCGTGATGCCGATGATGACGGCGAACTCAGTGTACATGATGGTCATAGGTTCGCCGGTGACACCAAGCGCCATCAGCGAGGCGTTGACGAAGCCCTTGTTGCCGAACATCGCCATCCACCCGGCGGCACGCACCGCATTGCCGACGAAGAGCGGCAGCACGATCAGGATGATCAGGATATTCTTCCAGCCCGATTGCATGCGTGCCAGCCAGTAGGCCAGCGGGAAACCGAGAATGAGGCACAGCAGCGTCG
>CAXTUM010000192.1:0-5776 GCA_964247205.1 uncultured Beijerinckiaceae bacterium | reverse complement strand
GAGCCATTGCGGTGGCACTGGCCTGCGGTCTGTTTACGCCCTCGGCCGATGCCCGCAATCCCTATCCGCGCAAGGGTGATTCTGCACCTCATGATGGTGTCGCCGCCGCTCGCCAGCACGCCGTGCAGGGCATTGATGTCTCGAAATACCAGTTCGACATCGACTGGGCCGAGGTCAAGAAGGCGGGCACGCGCTTTGCCTTCATCAAGGCGACCGAGGGTGGTGATCATCTTGACAGCAATTTCCGCGACAACTGGGATGGCGCGAAGGAAGCGGGTGTTCTGCGCGGTGCCTATCATTTCGTCTTCTGGTGCCGCCCCGCGAAGGACCAGATCCGCTGGTTCATCCGCAATGTGCCGAAAGACGCCGATGCCCTGCCGCCGGTGCTGGATGTGGAATGGAATCACCTGTCGCGCTGCCCGCGCACCAGCCCCGAGAAGGCTCGTGCAAAAATGCGGGAGATTCTGACTGGACTTCACGCCCATTACGGCAAGAAGCCGGTCATCTACACCGACATCACCTTCCACGAGGATGTGCTGGAGGGAACGAAGGAATTCGATGATTACCCCTTCTGGATCCGCTCCGTCGCCGCCAAACCGCATGAGCGCTATGAAAACCGCCAGTGGGAATTCTGGCAGTTCACGGCAACAGGCCGTGTGCCGGGCATCAAGGGCGATGTGGACCGCAATGCCTTCTTTGGCAGCGACAAGCAGTTCCGTGACTGGACCGAGGGGCGGTTTGATATCGGCACGCGCCAGATGCTCAGGCATGACACTAAGGTAGCGAATATTGCCATTGTGCCTGTCGCGAAGACAGCAGGACCGATCCTGCCGCAAGCCGCAGCCATCCCGTTGCCGCCCCAGCGCCCGCTGGCCTTCCGAGAGGATGATGAAGAGGAGAAGCCGTTCATTGCGCCGCTCCCGCGTCCACGCCCCGTCCGGGCCGCGACGCCGCGCCGGTTCGATCCGAACCGGCCGGTCCCGCCAGGCATCGTGCCTGATGTGACAGGATCTGTTCGCCGGTAGTTCCTGCGCGCCTCTCAGTTCACGGATCTTGGCGGCAGTCCGAGGTACTCCCGCATGAAGACCTCAACCTCGGCGGGTTTCCTGATTTCACCGCCGTTGCGTCCCCTGGGCTGGATCATGTTGATCATGAGAGCTTCGGGATGCCGGCTTGGCGAGAAGCCCATCGAGATCAGCACCCGCTCCTCCGCAATGCCGTTGGCAGCTTCGCAGAGCACTGAGGCGCCCCACTCCCAGGTGTCAGCCAATTTGCATTTGCGGCTGGCTTGCGCGAGGCGGCGCATGAAAACCGGGTAGCGGCCAAATTCGGGTTCAGGCCGGATGTCACGAATGAGCACCGTCAAATCGCGCAGGCGTTTGTCCGAGACGGCTTGCGCCGGGGCGGCAACGGGATGGAACATCGCGGCGGCGAGAACAAGGCCTGCAAGCGTGAAAGACTTCATCTGAAACTCCCGAAGTTCCGGAAGGCTGTCCGGTCATGTTTGCGCAAGCGGGAGCGCTCACCACCAGCGGTTCACCCTGGCCGCATAATCCCGCCAGCTCTGGCCAAACCGCGCCTCCAGATGCTGTTCTTCCCGCAGCACGGCGAGAGCATGCAGGCCCACGGCGAGCGGCGGCAGGATCAAGAACCGCCAGATGTTGCCGGTGGCGAGCGCCAGACCGAGGAATCCGATCAACCCGCCGAGATACATTGGGTTGCGTGTGCGATTGTAGAGGCCGAAGCTGACGAGCTTTTCGGCCCTGGCAGTGGGATTGAAGGGCGTGCCAACCGCAGAAAAGCTCCTGAGCGCCAGCCAGTCGATGGTGAGGCCGGTCGCCAGCAATGCGAGGCCGATGCCGACCATCACGTCATCCCAGATTCCAGCGGGCTCGACGACCGGCAGGGGAAGCCAGCTTTGCAGCAGCCACGGCAGGAACAGGGCCATGATATACAGATACGGCGGCCAGTGGATCGTGTTGGGGCGGTCAGCGAAATCGTTCATGGTCTAGCGTTTCCCCATCACACCGACGCCCAGCCGTGCCAGCGCGGCCTTCAGCTCCGGGTTCTCGACATCCGTCAGCAACTGATCCAGCGCGCGGCTTCCCTCGACGCTCAGCACCGGCTTTGAGCGGCGGGCGGGCGGCGCGAGCTTGCGGACCGGTCCCTGTTTCAGCGCCAGCTTCTCCACGCAGCGCCAGCCGAAGAAGCCGTTGATCCGGTTGATGATCTGCGGGGTCTGGTGCTGCAGATCGAGCGCAAAAGCCCCTTCGATCTTGATGGTCAGCGTGGCGCCGTCCTTCGCTTTCGCCGGATCAGCTCCGGGCGGGCGCGGCGGCCAGCGCAGCGAAACCGGCTCCGACCAGGGGGCCAGCTGAGCGCCGACGATCTCGGTCCAGTGCAGATGGATGGCGGAGCTGGCGAAGCCCTTTGCCCGAAGCGAGGGCTCCAGACATTCCTCCAGCAGCGATTGCAGCGGTTGCGCCCCTTTCCTGCGGGGGCGCGGCGCGGCTTTTCGCCCGCGGGTTTCTGTGGTTTCCGGCTCGCTCACGTTTTGTCCGCTTTCCCCCGCCGCACAGGCGTGGTTGAGAGCAGTCATGGTAACGCGAAGCAGCCCGATCACTCAACACAAACCGGCCGCCGCAGCGCTCCTCTCATGGTATGACCGGCATCGACGTGTCTTGCCGTGGCGCGTCCTGCCGGGCGAGACTGCGGACCCCTACCGCGTCTGGCTGTCCGAAATCATGCTGCAACAGACGACGGTGCAGGCTGTGAAGCCCTATTTCGAGGCGTTCACCCTGCGCTGGCGCGGCGTGGATCAGTTGGCGGCAGCGCCCGTGGAAGAGATCATGAAGATGTGGGCAGGCCTTGGCTACTACAGCCGCGCCCGAAACCTGCATGCCTGTGCGCAGGCGGTGGTGGAGCGATTCGGCGGAAGTTTCCCGTCGGATGAGGCTAATCTGCTGTCGCTTCCCGGCATCGGGGCCTACACCGCTGCGGCGATCAGCAGCATCGCCTTTGACCGGCGCGCCGTGGTGGTGGACGGCAATGTCGAGCGTGTGATTGCGCGGTTGTTCGTAGTGGACGAGGTTCTTCCTGCAGCAAAGCCCGTGATCAGGCGTCACGCGGACCGCATCACGCCCGCTAAGCGACCGGGGGATTTCGCGCAGGCCATGATGGATCTGGGCGCGACAATCTGCACGCCGCGCAACCCGGCCTGCGCGATCTGCCCGTTTCTCGGGAGTTGTCTGGCGCAGAAGCAGGGTACGCCGGAGACGTGGCCGCGCAAGGCCGCGAAAAGCGCTAAAGCAACGCGCTACGGCGCAGCCTTCGTAGCGGTCAGGACGGACGGGGCACTTCTGGTGCGGACGCGTCCGCCGAAAGGCCTGCTCGGCGGCATGACGGAAGTGCCGGGTACTGACTGGTTGCCTCAGGCAAGCATTTTCGATGCTTCGGGTGCACCGCTCAGGGCATCATGGAAGCGCCAAGCGGACATCGTCCGCCATGTCTTCACCCATTTCCCGCTGGAATTGAGCGTCTTCTGCGCGACTGTCCCGGCCCAAACGCCTGCACCACCCGGCATGCGCTGGATTTCCGCCAACGAGATTGCAGGCGAGGCTTTCCCGACGGTATTCCGGAAAGTGCTGACGGTGGGGCTGAAATAACCTCTCCGGTTACTTTCCGGCCCCGGCCTTCATCTTCTTCTTCGCGTCCTGCACCGTGAAAACCCCGTCGTCGCCCGCCGTCAGTTCGACCTGCCGGTCATGCATGGCGATCAGGGTCGAGCGGTGGCCGATGGAGACGATTGTGGTTGCGGGCAGCTTGTCCTTCATCACGGTGTAGATCGCGGCTTCGGTGGTTTCATCCAGCGCTGCAGTGGCCTCGTCGAGGAACAGCCAGTCCGGCTTCGACAGAAGCGCGCGGGCGATAGCGAGGCGCTGCTGCTCGCCCAGCGACAGCACCTGCGCCCACATCTGCTCCTCGTCGAGCCGGTCCACCAGCTTGGGCAGGCGTGCGGCCAGAAGCGCCGCGTTGATGGCGCTGTCGGGATGATCGCCGGAGAGGCCGGGATACTGCACGGCCTCGCGAAGTGTCCCCATCGGGATATAGGGCCGCTGCGGCAGCAGCATCACGGATTTGCCATCGGGGACACGAATCTCGCCCTTGCCAAAGGGCCAGATGCCCGCAATCGCCCGGAACAGCGTCGATTTGCCCGACCCGGAAGGGCCGGTGACCAGTGTGCTCTGGCCGGATTTGAAGGTGAGATCCCTGATCGTGACAATGGTTTCGCCTGACGGGATGGCAAGGGAGAGGGCGGGGACGGAGACATCGGAGCCGGGGGCTGAGGGGAGGGTGATGCCGGACGTTTGCTGGAGGGTTTCGGCCTTGGCGATGGCGTCGCCAAAGGTGGAAAGACGGTCGACAATGGCCTTGTAGCTGGCAATCGTCTGGTATCGTACAATGAACCATTGCATCGCTGACTCAACCCGTCCGAAAGCCCCGGCTGTTTGTGTCAGTTGACCAAGTGTCAGTTTGCCCGCGAAATAGGCCGGTGCCATGATGATGTAGGGGAACACCACGCTCGCCTGAAAATAGGTCGAGACAAAGGTATTCAGTTTCAGATTCTGCCGGATAATTCCGTAATAGTTGCCAACGACAGACTGAAACCGCCGACCGATGTGCTGGCGCTCGGCCCTCTCGCCATTCAGCAGGGCAACCTGCTCGCCGTATTCGCGCAGCCGAGCCAGTGTGTAGCGAAAATCCGCCTCATACTTTTCCTGATTGAAGTCGAGCTTGATCAGCGGGCGACCGATCAGATGGGTCAGCCACGTTCCGACAAGCGAGTAGATCAGGGCGACCCAGAACGGCAGGCCGGGGACAATGATATCGGTGCCGGGAATGGCGAATTGCGCCGGGATCGACCACAAAATGATCGAAAACGAGACCAGATTGCTGAGCGTCGAAATCAGGCTGATCGAGAAAGCATAGGTGTTGTTGATATAACCCTTTGCATCTTCGGCAATCCGCTGGTCCGGGTTGTCCGCACCATCGGCAAAGCCCATGCGGTAATGGGCACCTTTTCCAAGCCACCGGGCGCTGTAGCGTTCAACGAGATACTCGCGCCACCTGATCTTGAGGACGCTCTCGATAAAGTACTCGATCAGATTGGAAACAACGGCGATGGCCGCCCAGAACATGAAGACCGTCAGCAGCAGGCTCCAGAACGCCGCCTGATCCTTGTTCTGGATCGCATTGAACCAGTCGCGGTTGAAGAAACTCAGCCGCACGCTGATGCCGACCTGAAGCTGGTTGATCACGACAAGCGCTATCACCAGACCCCAGGCCAGCCGCCGTTCGCTCACGAAACCGAGAAAAGGGAGGGTCTGCTCCTTAGTGTTTGTCTCTGCGAAGTATGGATCAGCGAGCCCTGTGATCGTGCGAACCACGGGTATGAACGAAATCGCATAGACGAGAATGCCGAAGAGCCCGACGGTCAGCGGCAGCTCCGACGGAATGGTCAGTGCCTCCAGTGCCGCTGGCCACAGGCTGTTTTTAGCCAGGAGATAACAGAGGGTTGTCAGCACAAACTCAGCGGAAAAAATGACAAGGAATACCCGCAGGAAGGGCGAGATCACATTGCCCCGGTAAGCTGACCACGCCAGTCCTGCGCCAACAACGCCCAGAATCAAGGCATTCCGGTCGCCGCCGACGAGGCCGCTGATGAGGGCAGCCGCACCCATGATGGCGGCAGCGATGGCATAGGGAAGCATGAGCG
>CAXTUM010000191.1:0-5786 GCA_964247205.1 uncultured Beijerinckiaceae bacterium | reverse complement strand
CCATTTCAGCGTTTGCTGCCCAACCTCGAAGATGGTGTCTTCGACGATCTTGCGGTCCGCCATCGGCACACCCTGCCAGATGCGCTCGTTGACGAAAACCGAGAGCACGGACTGCATGTGTCCGGTCAGCATGACGAACTTCTGCACCTCGTGCAGCTTGAGATTGAAAATGTTGGGCAGCGGGTTCTCCTGGCCCACGACGAGACCGGTTGCCAGCGCTGTCGCCAGCTCCGAGACTTCGACCGGAGTCGCCACGGCACCCATGCCGGTCAGCATCGACGACCACAGCTTTACAGGTACGCCGCGGTACTTCTTGCCCGCCATGTCCCTGGGCGAAAGCACCTTCTCTTTCGACGTCAGATGCCGCGTGCCCTGGAAGAAGGAGCCGACGATGCGCATGCCGCCAACCTTCACAAGTTCGGCGTTGATGGCCTGCAGTGCGGGCGAACTGCGCGAATCGGTGGCGCGCAGTGAATGCTCCGGGTCGCGGTACACGAAGGGCGTGTTGAAGACGGCGGTGTTCGGGAGAATCTTGCCAAGCGAGGCGAAATCATGGTGCCCCATGGCTATGGCGCCGGATTTGACACCGTCCACCATCTCTCCAACGCCGCCGAGCTGCGAATTGGCGAAGACCTGGATCTCGACCCGGCCTTGCGTGCGCTCCTTCACGAGCTTCGCCACCTCTTCGGCATAGAGCGTCTGCGGCGCGTTGGCGACGCCGACATGGGCGTAGCGCAGCCGCATCTGCTGGGCACTTGCCGGCCTGATGATGACCGAGGCGGCGGTGACGGCCGCGCCATTCAGAAACTGCTTGCGGGTGATCATGGTCTATTTCTCCCTAATGGCCGTCAAGGCCTTCTGATTGATTGCGGACGGCGCGGTCGTACACTTTCACGATCGCACCAGTGTCGAGCTCTGCATGGCCAAGGTGGACGGCGAGGCGGAATATCTGCAGCGCCTCCGCCATCATAGGCGTCGCGGTCTTGCTCTCGCCCGCGAGCACTGAGACCATTTCAAGGTCCTTCAGCATCTGCCGCGCATAGCCCTGCGGGCGGAAATCCCGAACCGCCATGCGCGGATAAAGCCTCTGCAGCAGCGTTCCATCGGCGTGGCCGCCAGCGAGGCATTCGGGGATGCGTCCGGCATCGATCCCGGCGCTCTCGGCAAGCATCAGCGCCTCCGCCAGCACCGCGTTCGTGCATCCCACGATGAGCTGATTGATCATCTTGGCGGCGAGCCCCGCACCCGGACCGCCCATTGCAGTCCAGCGCTGAGAAACGTCGGCCAGCAGCGGCTCAACCCTGGCGATATCCTCCGGGCGACCGCCAACCATCACTGTGAGGGTGCCGGTCCCTGAGGCCGGCGGTCCGCCGGAGACCGGAGCATCCACCCAGCCGCAACGGGTGGCCGTCAGCAGGCGAGCGGCGAAGGCCTTCCCCTTCGCGACGGGGATGGTCGAGAAGTCGATGAGCGTTTGTCCAGGCCGCATCGCATTCGCAACGCCGCCTTCGCCGAACATCACGCTCTCGACCGCCTCGACAGTCGGCAGGTTCAGCACGACAATATCCGCGCCCTTCGCGACTTCCGCCGGAGACGCTGCAATCCGCGCACCTGCTGCAGTCGCTTCCGCCAACCGATGCGGGACGATGTCGTATGCCGTGATCGTGTAACCCTTGGGTACAAGATGCCGCACCATGGGCGAACCCATGAGTCCGACGCCGACGTAGCCGAGGCTAGGTTTGGCCATCGGCTCCTCCTATGGCGTAGATACGGCGGGCGTTGCCTGCGAACAGCGCTTCCTTTTCGGCTTCTCTGAAACCGGCCACAATGGTCTCGAACCCGCCAAAAATCGCTGGAAAGGACGCACACAGGGAATCAACCGGGAAGTTCGACGCGAACATGCAACGCTCGACACCGAAGAGTTCGATGACCGCCAGCACGATCTCACGGTTGGCCGCGACGGTCCATGGCTGTCCCGCCTGGCCAATGCCCGAGATCTTGACCGAGACGTTCGGCGCACCCGAGAGCCCGGCCATCGCCTCGCGCCACCCGGCAAGACCTTCCGGCGAACGGTCGGACGGCAAACCGGCATGGTTGAGAATAATCGCCGTCGAGGGAAAGGCGTCAGCCAGCCGCCGCGCCTCGCCCAGATGCCACCACGGCGTCTGCAGGTCGAAGCGCAATCCGAGCGGCTCGAGCCTGCGGACGCCGTGTTGAAACGCCGCATCCGTCATCCCGCCGGGTGCGCCATCGTTGGCATTGCGGTTGGCGCGAGGCTTGTGGCGGACGGAGCGCACGAAACCGCGGCCTGCGTGCCGCTCCAGCACCGCGGCGCAGTCAGGCCGGTCAAGCCAAGCCTGCGCCACGGCCACCGAAGGCAGGCTGGACCCGCGGCGCAGCTCCGCCACGTAATCCATCTCGCCGTCGGGATCTGCAGGGTCCCATTCCGTCTCCACATAGACGCTGGCGTCGATGATCCACGGAGTAGCGTCGGCACGGTAATCCGCCGCCAGATAGGGACGCCGGATCGCGGAATAACCTCCGTAGCGGAAGGAGATCATCGGCTCGTCGCAAAGCCAGGGATGATAGTTCCGCACCGGGTCCCAAAGGTGATGATGCGCATCGACTATGCGTCGCCCGCCGCCTTCCCTCCCCGATGGTCTGCTCTCCGCCCCCATGACCGGACGCGCCGCTCCCTGTTTGCCCGAAGCTTCACTGTAGTCCCGAAATCAAGTCACGCAAGTATGCTGCATACAGAATAAAGCTCAGATCGAATCCCGCACACGGTCGATGGTCTTGTCGAGGTGACGACCGAGCACCTCGGACAGCGCGGCGCCGTCGCGAAGCTTCAGCGCCACGATCATTTCCTCGTGCTCCGCCACAGCTGCCGCCCAGCGGTCCGGAGTCTCGTTGCCGATAAAGCGGATGCGCTTGATGCGCGCCTGCAATTGCCCGTGCGTTTCGGCCAGCACGCCGTTGCCGGAGCCTTTCACGATGGCGCTGTGAATGCTCTGGTTGAGCTTGAAATACGGCAGGCGGTTGCGCGCCCCGTATAGCCGCATCATCTCGTCGTGCAGTTTCACGATGCTGGCGATATCGGCATCCGATCCCTCACGACAAAGGCGCAGCGCCGCTGTCTGCTCCAGCGCCTTCAGCACATCGAGGATTTCGCGGATGTTAGCCTCGGAGAAGCGCCGCACGATGGCGCCCCGCGCCGGCACGATCTCGACCAGCCCTTCACTTGCCAGCGTCTTGATCGCCTCGCGCAATGGTGTGCGCGAGACGCCGAGCGCCGCACCGACCTGCCCCTCGTTGATACGCGCGCCGGGCGCCAGCTGCCCCTCGATGATCATGTCGCGGAGCTGATTCAGCACTGCGTCATGCAGCGTCACGCGGGTGATGCGCGTGACTCCGGACTCGCTTAAGGCGGGAGCGGTTTCGTCACCCGCACGGGTGGCTTCTGTCATGGCGTCATCTCCAATCTTCACATATCGGTCGCGAACGCCGCGTCCTGCCGCCGCCGCAGCGTCAGCAGCGGCGAATCCGTCGCGATCGCGAGGTCGGACAACCGGATGGGCGAGTCCTTGCCGACTGGGCGAGCGAGCACGCGGTTGGCGACCAGATAATATGGGGTTGTCAGGTCGGCCGCGAGCGGAGCCATCGGCCGCATCTCGGCCGTCACGCCGTCGATAGTGTGGTGATGGCCGACGGCGTCCAGCCGCGTTCCCGCCGGAATGTCGCGCGTCGCCACAGCTATGAGATCCATGCGCGGCGTGTAATCGTCGGGATAGGCCGACTGGCCAAGCCCGGCGAGATCGAGCACCGAGGTCGCGGCCTCGACGCCGAGCAGATGGCGCGGAAGGTAGATCATGGCGGTCGCGCCGTCTTCGCTCACCACGTGGCCCTTCTCGGCAAGCACTTTCCAGCTGGCGCTGTCCTGGCAGGCGAGGGTGACGAAGACGCCGCCGGCGAAGCTCGCCTCATCGGGGGCGCGCAGGTGATGGAACACGTCAAGGCGGCGGCGGCCGGAGAGGACGCCGTGTCGTTTGTCTTCCGACAGCAGAGCCGCCAACTCCGGCACGCGCGCAACCGGCGCGTGAAAGGGCGGCGTGTCAGGTCCGAGCCCGCAGGCATTGGCGACCAGCGTCATCTCGCAGAGATCGGGCACGGCCCTAAGCGGATATCTCCGCGACAGCACGTCCGCGCGGCCCGCTGAAACCTCGCGCAATGAACGATTCCCCGGAGTCCACCACGACCCCAGCTCGGGCAGCTGCGCCTCGCGCCCATTGCTGGAAACGGCGCCAGATGCTGCATCGAACACGAAGTCGTATTCGCTCGACTTGCCTGCGCAGAGGATGTTGAAACCAAGCGTCTCCGCCCATGTAACGAGATCAATGAGCAGCGCCGGCTGGTCGCCGTCGACGGGTGTTACGCCGACGCCGGACTCCCGCGCGAGGCGCGCCAGCATCGGACCGGCGACGCTGTCTGTCTCCTTGGTGACAAGGAGCACGTGGCGCTTCGCCTCGATTGACTTGAGCGCATGGACGGCGGCGGCTTCCGGATGTCCGGTTGCCTCCACGAGGATATGAAAAGGCAGGCCGATGACGTCATCAAGATTTCCGGCCGCGACGGCAAGACCCGCGCCAAAGGCGGCCTTCGCTTCCTGCGGTGTCGCGCAAAGCCGGATATCGGACCGCGCGAAACCGGCAGAGGCAAGCGCCTCGCCAGCCGCTTCCGCCGTCAGATCGACCGCGATGCGCGCAACAATCCGACGGATAAACCGCGCCTGGGCCAGGAAACTCTGACCGAAGGCTCCGCCGCCGACGATGCACACGCCGATCGGCTCGGAGATGCTCCTGTACCGCCTGTGATGGTTCATGCCCGATCCCTTGCAGCGCAGAAGCATGAAGGATATTCGGCATGTTGCATACAGCATACTTGCTTCCAGGCAAGTGCCAGTGCTACCGATTGATCAAACAACTTGCTGGCGGAGCCGAATGCGGCAATCCCCGGCTTCTTCCGGGGAGAGAACGCATGAAAGCCTTCACAGCAGCAACTTTTGGTTTGGCCATCGTCACAGCAACCGCAGGAACATCCGCCGCCCAGGGCTGGCAGCCGACGAAGCCCATCGAGTTCGTGGTCACTTCGTCGCCTGGCGGCGGCACGGACAACTTCACGCGGATGATCCAGGCGATCGTCACCAAATACAAGCTGATCGACCAGCCCATCGTGGTGGTCAACAAGGGAGGCGGGTCTGGCGCGGAGGGGTACCTGACTGCGAGGACCTCGGCGAGCGATCCCTACAAGGTCATTTTCGGCACCAACAACGCCTACCTGCTGCCTTATGTCGCCAAGCTGGGTTACCGTTTCACTGACCTCACGCCCGTTGCGGCGCTGGCTCTCGACGAGTTCCTGCTCTGGGTGAAGGAGGACGCGCCCTACAAGTCGGCGAAAGAATATATCGATGCGGTGAAAGCCAAGCCCGAGTCCTTCAAGATGGGCGGCAGCCAGTCCAAGGACACGGACCAGACGCTGACCTCCATGATCGCGCACGTCACGGGTGCGAAGTTCATCTATGTGCCTTTCCAGGGCGGCGCGGCAGCGGGCACGCAGCTTGCAGGCGGACATGTCGATTCCAACACCAACAATCCGAATGAGTCGATCGGCGGCTGGAAGGCCAGCCAGGTGCGCCCGGTCTGTATCTTCGCACCGGAGAAGCTCTCCGTCACGTCGAAGGTCACGGCGACTCACGGCTGGGGCGACATTCCGACCTGCAAGTCGGAAGG
>CAXTUM010000190.1:0-5789 GCA_964247205.1 uncultured Beijerinckiaceae bacterium | reverse complement strand
GTCCATTTCAGCGTTCGACGTGCTGCTCTCCGGATCAGCCTTCTGGCTGTTCAACCGGGGCCGGAAGCTGAATGTCACTTGAGTAATTTTGGTTGCGTGAGCAATCTTGCACTTCGGACTCTGATCCGCCACATCAGCGCCATGGCTGACCACAACACTTACCCCGACACGCTCATCCGCTCGATCCTGACTTCGGTGAAAACCATCGCGATGGTGGGCGCATCGGACAATCCGGCACGCCCGTCCTATCTGGTGCTCAAATACCTGATCGAACGCGGCTTTCGCGTCGTCCCGGTCAATCCGGGCCGCGCGGGACAGACATTCCTCGGCCAGACCTTCGTGGCGAGCCTCGCTGATATCCGCGAACCGGTCGACATGGTCGACATCTTCCGCACGCCCGAGGCCGCACCGGGCATTGTCGATCAGGCGCTGGCGATGAACCCGCTGCCGAAAGTCATCTGGATGCAGCTGAGCGTCCGCAATGATGAAGCGGCGGCAAAAGCGGAAGCGGCAGGGCTGACCGTGATCATGAACCGCTGCCCCAAGATCGAATACGGCAGGCTGTCGGGCGAAATCAGCTGGCAAGGGGTCAATAGCAGGATTTTATCGGCAAAAAAGCCAAAGATGGCGCTGAAAGGCGTGCAGAAACTCAGGATTTGAGCCTTTTTTCGGTTTATACCGGTCCCTGTGGTCTCGTGTCGTCCTTGCCGCTTTCCATCCATTTGATCAGCAGCATCAGCGGTGGTGCCCAGGCCAGACCTGCGATCACGTAGAACACCGCCTCAACCGCCTTGTTCGCCCGCGCCAGAACGGGATCGGCGATTGCCGTGATCACCACTGCATAGACCACCACGAAAAGCATCATCACGATGGTGCCGAAGAGCTTGCGCGTCCTGCGTGTCAATGGATCATCCTCGAGGTGCGACAGCGGCGCATTTGCCGTATCAACCGTTCAGCCGTAATTGGCGGTCACAAGCCTCAAGATCAACCCGAAAGAGTGATCCCTTGACCTCTGCGACCATTCACCCCGGAGGATATGGGCTGGCAAAGGCGGATTCCCGCGCCGCCGTCCGCATCTGGCTGTGGTTCGTGGCGTTTCTGGTGCTGGCGATGATCCTGGTGGGCGGCGCGACGCGCCTCACCGGCTCCGGCCTCTCGATTACCGAATGGCGGCCTCTGCTGGGCGCGATCCCGCCGCTGTCGGAGGCGGCCTGGCTGGCGGAGTTTGAGAAATACCGGGCGATCCCGCAATATCAGCTCTTGAACAAGGGCATGAGCCTCACCGACTTCAAGTTCATATACTGGTGGGAATGGGGCCATCGCCAGCTTGGCCGCTTTGTCGGCGTGGCCTTCATGCTGCCCCTTGCATGGTTCTGGCTGCGCGGCGCGGTGCGGGGAAGGCTGGCGCTATGGCTGCTGGCTCTGGGCGCACTGGGCGGTTTTCAGGGCGCCATCGGCTGGATCATGGTCGCGTCCGGGCTGAAAGAGGGCATGATTGCTGTGGCTCCTGTGAAACTGGCGCTGCACCTGACCACGGCCTGCCTGATCCTTGCGGGCCTTGTCTGGACAGCGCGGCGGCTGGGGCCAGCCTTATCCGAAGCCGTTCCAACCCGCATCGCCCTCGCCGCCAGAGCCATCGTCGTGCTGCTGCTGGTGCAGATCGCACTCGGCGCGCTGGTCGCGGGTTCGAAATCCGGCCTCACCTACAACACCTGGCCTCTGATGGACGGCGCACTGGTCCCGGGAAGCGACGTGCTTTTCGTCGTGAAGCCATGGATCGAGAATTTTGTCGATAACGCCGCGCTCGTGCAGTTCAACCACCGGATGACGGCCTATCTGCTGCTGGGCGTTGCAATCTGGCACGCCGTGGATGCGCGCGGCACAGCGGCATCGCGTGGTGCGGTGCACGTAGCGGCGGCGCTCAGCCTGCAAGCCGTGCTGGGCATTGTCACGCTTCTGCTGCATGTGCCGATCTGGGCCGGGCTGCTGCACCAGATCATGGCCGCCCTCATCCTGATCGCCACCGTGATGCATGCGGAGAAATGGGGGCGGTAGCGCCTGCCCCTCTCCCGCTTGCGGGAGAGGGAAGCTCGCGAAGCGAGCAGGGTGAGGGGAAAGTCGAGAGCCCTCATCCGTCTGCCTCCGGCAGCCACCTTCTCCCGCAAGCGGGAGAAGGATAAGAGCTCCCTTGCTCCGAATCACCCACATCTCTACCGCTCAAACCGTTGAGCGAGGCAGTAAATGGATGATTCCACCCCGCCCCCGGGTGACACCCCGAAAGACGGCATAGAGAACGTCAGCCTGAAGGCGGCGCTGGAAGAGCGCTATCTTGCCTACGCCCTCTCCACCATCATGCACCGCGCGCTGCCAGATGCGCGCGACGGGCTGAAACCTGTGCAGCGGCGCATCCTGCACGCCATGCGCTTGCTGAAGCTTGACCCCGCCAACGCCTTCAAGAAATGCGCCTCGGTTGTCGGCGAGGTCATCGGCAAGTTCCACCCGCACGGCGACCAGTCGATCTATGACGCCATGGTCCGCCTCGCGCAGGATTTTGCCCAGCGCTACATGCTGGTGGACGGGCAAGGCAATTTCGGCTCCATCGACGGCGATAATCCGGCAGCATACCGCTACACCGAGGCAAAACTCACCGAGATCGGCGCGCTGCTGCTTGCCGGCATCGACGAGGACGCGGTCGATTTCCGCCCGACCTACAACAACGAAAACGACGAGCCCATCGTCCTGCCCGGCGCGTTTCCCAACATGCTCGCCAACGGCACGACGGGCATCGCGGTCGGCATGGCGACGTCCATTCCGCCCCACAACGCCGCCGAACTCTGCGATGCGGCGCTCTACCTGATCGAACGCCCGACAGCCTCATCCGACCAGTTGCTGACCTTCGTGCCGGGCCCGGATTTCCCGACCGGCGGCATCATCGTCGAAAGTGCTGCTTCCATCGCAGAAACCTACCGCACCGGGCGCGGCGGGTTCCGTCTGCGGGCGCGCTGGCACAAGGAGGAAACGGGCCGCGGCACCTACATCATCGTTGTCACCGAAATTCCCTACATGGTCCAGAAAGGCCGCCTGATCGAAGCGCTGGCGGACCTGATCAACGAGAAGAAGGTGCCGATCCTCGCGGATGTGCGCGATGAATCGGCCGAAGACATCCGCGTCGTCCTGGAACCCAAGACACGCGCCGTTGACGAAACGATGCTGATGGAGACGCTGTTCAAACTGACCGAGCTTGAAACCCGCTTCTCCATGAACATGAATGTGCTGGTGGACGGCCTCGTGCCGCGCGTCATCGGCCTCGCCGAAGCGCTGAAGATCTGGCTCGACCACCGCCGCGTGGTGCTGCAGCGCCGCTCCCGCCACCGGCTGGCGGAGATCGACCGGCGGCTGGAGCGTCTCGGCGGGTTGCTCATCGCCTTCCTCAACCTCGACGAGGTGATCCGCATCATCCGCGAGGAGGACGAGCCCAAGCCCGTCCTGATCAAGCGCTTCGAACTGACCGACCTGCAGGCCGAAACCATCCTCGACACGCGCCTGCGCCAGTTGCGCAAGCTGGAGGAGATGGAACTGCGCAAGGAATTCGACAACCTCACCATCGAGAAGGGGCAAATCGAGGGCTTGCTGGGCGACGAGGCCAAGCAATGGAAAACCATTGCCTGGGAAATCCGCGAGGTGAAGAAGAAATTCGGCCCCGACACGAAGATTGGCAAGCGCCGCACGACTTTCGCGGACAAGCCGGAGGGCATGGCCAACATCGACATCAGCGAGGCACTGGTGGAGCGCGAGCCCATCACCGTGGTGCTCTCGGACAAGGGTTGGATTCGCGCGCTCAGGGGCCATGTCAGCGAGCTCACCACTCTGCAATTCAAGGGCGACGACAAGCTGCGGCAATGGTTCCACACCGAGACAACGGCGAAGCTGCTGATGCTGGTCTCCAACGGCAAGGTCTTCACGCTCGATGCCAGCAAGCTGCCGGGAGGCCGCGGCTTCGGCGATCCCGTGCGCCTCATCGCCGATATGGAGGAGGATGTGGACATCGTGACCCTGTGGCCCCACCAGCCGGGCAGCAAACTGCTGATGGTCTCCACGGGCGAAAACGACGTACGCGGCTTCGTCGCCCCGTCAGACGAGTTGTTGGCAACCACGAAAAAGGGCCGCAACGTGCTCAATGTGGACGGAAAATGGAAAGCCGTGCTGGCCGTGCCAGCCCCGGGCGACCACGTCGCCATCATCGGCGAAAACCGCAAGCTTCTGGTTTATCCGCTAGGTGACGTGCCGGAGATGGCGCGCGGCAAGGGCGTGCGGCTGCAACGCTACAAGGACGGCAACGTCGCGGATGCGAAGGTGTTCGGGATCGCGGGCGGGCTGACATGGATGTCGTCAGACGGGCGGACATATACTGTGGCGCGGCCGGAGCTGGATGAGTGGGTTGGGAAACGGGCGGAAGCGGGGAAACTGCCGCCGAAGGGGTTTCCGAAGGGGAACAGGTTTGGGTGAGGCTTGTACAACCACCGTGCACAAGCCCTCCTGCAAAATGACAAAATCCGGAAAACTCAGCGTTCGGTCACGGCCAGCCTGGCTCCCAGCGCAGCGAATGCTCCGGCAAACGCCCGGCGCATCCAGGCCAGCACCTCCGGGCGCGACAGCACCTGATCGCGCACGGATGCGGCCAGAAGGCCATAGGCCGCGAAAACCACGAAGGTGATCAGCATGAAGATGCCGCTCATCCCGAGCATCTGCGGTAACGGGCTGGTCTCGTCCGCGCTCACGAACTGCGGCAGGAAGGCAAAGAAGAAGATTGTCAGCTTCGGGTTCAGGATGTTGATCAGCACGGCGTGGACAATGATCTGCCACGCCGAGCGCTGCGCGCTGTCCGGCTCGACGCTCAGCGCGCCGCGCTCCTGAAGGGAACTCCAGGCCATATAGAGCAGGTAGGCCACGCCAAGATATTTGAGCACGGAGAAGGCCAGCGCGCTGGTGTGGAGGATCGCCGCCAGACCCGTGATCGCCGCCAGCATGTGCGGGATGATGCCCAGAGTGCAGCCAAAGGCCGCAACGATGCTGGCCTTGCCGCCTCGCGCCAGACCGGTGGCTATCGTGAAGACAGCACCGGTGCCGGGCGAGGCCACAACGATGAGGGTGGTGATGAGGAATTCGATGGTCACTGCAGGTTCAAACTCCGCGCCTTCAGCTTCCCGTCCCGCGTCTTAACGAAAATCTCGCTGATCTGCGGATGCCTGAGCGGGTCGCTCGACTGGTCCGGCACGAGGTTCTGCTCCGAGACATAAGCCACGTATTCCGTCTCGGCGTTTTCAGCGAGCAGGTGATAAAACGGCTGGTCGCGGTTGGGGCGCACCTCTTCGGGAATGGCGTTCCACCATTCCTCGGTGTTGTTGAACACCGGATCGATGTCGAACACGACGCCACGGAACGGATAGACGCGGTGCTTGACCACGCTGCCGATCATGTACTTCGCGGTTTTTTCCTTGCTGAACTCGTTCATTTCTCACCTTCAATAATGCAGGATAGCATGCCTTGCGGCGAGCTCAATGCCCCAAAAAGCAGTGTCCATAAGCCGAATGACGCAGACCAGCGGGATGGACCGTCCGGCGCGGACCTGATAGCGACCGCGCAACAGAATTTTGCGGCGCAATGGCACAAGTCCTTTCCCTCGCCCTCCCCTTCTTCGGGCTCATCTTCCTTGGTTTCTTCTGCGGCAGGATTCGCAAGCTGCCGGAGGATGGTCTGGCGTGGATGAATTTCTTCGTGGTCTATGTCTC
>CAXTUM010000189.1:0-5790 GCA_964247205.1 uncultured Beijerinckiaceae bacterium | reverse complement strand
TGGAACTCGCGGCTCCCCATGCGAAGGGCGGCATGATCCCGACCGTGCGCGGGCCGATTGTCATGGACGGCAAGCCGCTGGTCGCGGAGCGGCCTAGCCCCGTTCTGGATGGCGACCGGGAGAGCGTGCTGGGTGATAAGGGCTGGGGCGGGTGACTCTTCTCCTCGCTTCTCCCGAGGGAGAAGGGATGAAAGTCACCCCCGCAGCCCCTCTTTCCGCACCCACGCCTCCGTCTTGTCAAACGCCCGCGTGATTCGGTCGAACATCTCGTCCACTTCCGCTGCCGTGATGATCAGCGGCGGGCAGATCGCGATGGTGTCGCCGATGGCGCGCACGATGACGCCTTCCTGCTGGCCGAAGAACACCGCCTTTGGCGCCACACCCTGCTTGGGTGAAAACGCGCGCTTGCTCGCCTTGTCCGCGACCAGCTCAAGTCCACCCACAAGGCCGACACCGCGCGCTTCGCCTACCAGCGGGTGGTCCATCAGCGCCCGCAGCCGCCGCTGGAAGAGCGGCGTCAGCGCCTGCACATGCCCAACGGTGTTTTCGCGGGTGTAGATCTCCAGCGTCTTGTTGGCGACCGCCGCCGCAACAGGGTGCCCGGCATAGGTGTTGCCATGGCCGAACGTGCCGATCTTGCGGCTTTCGTCGAGCATCGCCTGATACATATGCTCGGGCAGCAGCACGGCAGAAAGCGGCTGATAGGCCGAGGTGATGGCCTTGGCGAGGCTCATCGTGTCCGGCTTCATCCCCATCACAGGTGAGCCGAACATCTGGCCCAGGCGTCCGAAGCCGGTGATCACCTCGTCGGCGATCAGGAGAACGTCATACTTCGTCAAAACCGCCTGAATCTTCTCGTAATAGGTCGCGGGCGACACGATGACGCCGCCGGCGCCCATCACCGGCTCTGCGATGAAGGCCGCGACAGTTTCCGGCCCCTGCTCCAGGATCATCTCCTCAAGCTCGGCAGCGAGGCGCGTAGCGAACTCTTCCTCGCTCTCGCCCTCCTGCCCGAAGCGGTAATGGTGCGGACAGGATGTGTGGAGAATGCCAGTCAGCGGCAGGTCGAAATCGATGTGGTTGTTCGGCAGGCCCGTGAGCGAGGCCGAGGCGATGGAGACGCCGTGATAGCCCTTGAGGCGGCTGATGATCTTCTTCTTTTTCGGGCGGCCCAGCGCGTTGTTGTAATACCACATCAGCTTGACCTGGGTGTCGTTGGCGTCCGAGCCTGAACAGCCGAAGAACACCTTGGACACCGGCATCGGCGCGATTTCCTTCAGCCGCTCCGCCAGTTCGATCGCCGGGTCGTGGCTGCGGCCCGAGAAGATGTGGGTGAAGGAGAGCTTGCGCATCTGGCTGGCGGCGGCTTCCACCAGTTCCTCGTTGCCGTAGCCCAGCGAGGCGCACCATAGGCCCGCCATGCCCTCGATGTATGGTTTGCCGTCGACATCGTAGACATAGATGCCCCTGGCCTGCTCCAGCACCAGCGGGCCGACTGTGCGGTGAGCGTCCAGGTTGGTGTACGGATGGATCAGCGTTTCGACATCGCGCGTCTGGAGATTGGTGAGCATGATGGTTGTCCTTGTCCTTACGCGGCTTCGTGGATGGGCCGCGCCCGCTCGATACGGGCACGCCGGGTCGATGAATGCTGGGCTTCCCACAAATCATTCCGTCTCTGCACATTCAACCAGAAGTCAGCGCTGTTGCCAAATACCCGAGCGAGGATCAGCGCCGTATCAGCGGTGATGACCCGGCGGTTTACGCAAAGCTCGTTCACATGCTTGCGGGGTACACCCATGGCATCAGCAAGCCTTGCCTGCGTCAGGCCCATGGGAACCATGAACTCCTCGTTGAGCATCTCGCCCACACTCACCGGCTGTCGTTCTGTCATGATCATGTCTGGCCTCATCGATAGCTGTGGTTGTCGAGATAGATATCCTGCGCTTCACCCGTTGCGGCATTCCACCGAAAAATCAGCCGCCACTGCTGGTTGATTCTGATACTGTGGTACTCCGCCAGCGGTCCATTCAGCCGTTCAAAATGATTTCCCGGCGGAACACGCAAATCGGCATCGGTTGTTGCATCGTCAATCAGCTGCAGTTTGCGGAAAAGTCTGGCATCGATATCAGCCGGAATACGCTTGTCATGCCGATTCCGGTGAAAGTAGGCCTCCAGCCAATTCTCCTTGAAACTGCCGATCATGAACCAGTGTACCGTTACAAGGGGCATAATGCAATAAATTGATTGATGCAGGCCCGTGACACTGGATTTCCTGAACTCATCCAACCATACAGAAGGCAGACCAAACAGGAAGCTCCCTCCATGTCCCTCTACGCCGCCTCCGTCCCGGTCTTCGCGCAATACCTCGATGCGCTCGCCGCCTGCCTCAGGAAGGCCGAGGCCCATGCGGAAGCAAAGAAGATCGCGCCGGAGGTGATGCTCGGGCTGCGCTTGACCCCCGACATGTTTGCGCTGGCGCGTCAGGTGCAGATCGCCTGCGATTTTGCCAAGAACACCTGCGGACGGCTGGCAGAAGCAGAATTGCCAAAATTTCCGGATGAAGAGAAGACGTTCGCCGAGCTTTACGCCCGCATCGAGAAGACGAAGGCCTATATCACGGGTCTTGCAAAGCCCGCTTTTGATGGCGCGGCAGCCCGTGCGATCACATTTCCCATCGGCGGCAAGCCCCATGCGATGCAGGGCGATGATTATCTCTCGTATTTCGCCCTGCCGAATTTCTACTTCCACACGACAGCGGCCTACGCGATCCTGCGTGCCAATGGCGTTGAACTCGGCAAGGGCGATTTCATAGGCTCGCGCGACCGGATGCGCCCGGTCTGAGAGATATTCCTTCTCCCGCAAGGGCGGGAGAAGGGAAGACAGCATTGAAGCGCCCTGCCCCTACTTCGCGCCCGCCGTCAGCGTTCCTGCCTGCCGCTGATCCGACGCGCCCTCGAAGCCCTGCTTCGTCATCATGATGGAATGCGTCGAGCCCATGGCCTGACGCACCTCCACCTTGTGGCCGCGCGCCTGCAGCAGACGGATCGTATCGATCGACAGACCGCGCTCCACCCGCAACTCATCCGGCAGCCACTGGTGGTGTACGCGCGCCGCTTCAGTCGCCTCGGCCACGTTCATGCCGTGGTCAATCACATTGGACACGACCTGCAGCACCGTGGTGATGATGCGGCTGCCGCCGGGCGAGCCCGTCACGAGGAAAGGCTTGCCATCCTTGAAGACGATGGTGGGCGACATGGACGACAGCGGGCGCTTTCCCGCGCCTGGTGCGTTGGCATCGCCGCCCACCAGACCATAGGCGTTGGGAACACCTGGCTTGGCCGCGAAATCATCCAGTTCGTTGTTCATCAGGATGCCGGTGCCTTCCGCAACCATGCCGACGCCATAGCTGAAGTTCAGGGTATAGGTGCAAGAGGCTGCATTGCCGTCCTTGTCCACAACGGAGTAATGGGTGGTCTGGTCGCTCTCGAACGGCTGCGGCTTGCCGGGTTTGATGGTGGAGCCCGCCCGCGCCTTTGCCGGATCGATCTGCGCGCGCAAAGTCTCCGCATATTTCTTCGATGTCAGCCCTTTCACCGGCACTTTCACGAAATCCGGATCGCCCAGATATTCGCTGCGGTCGGCATAGGCCAGCTTGGAGGCCTCGGCGAAGAGATGCAGCGCATCCGCCGAATTATGGCCCGCTGCCTTGAGGTCGAAGCCCTCCAGCATGTTGAGGATCTGCACGAGATGCACGCCGCCCGATGAAGGCGGCGGCATGGAGACGATCTCGTGGCCGCGGTAGCTGCCTTTCACCACGTCGCGTTCGACGGCGCGGTAGTTCTTGAGATCGGCAGCAGTCCAGTTCCCGCCAGCGGCATTGACCGCCGCCACCAGTTTGTCAGCAAGGGGCCCTTCATAGAACGCCCTTGGTCCGCCGGCCGCGATGGCTTGCAGCGAGCGCGCCAAATCGTATTGAAACAACTCGGCGCCGCGCGGCAGGGAGATGCCATCCACTGTCATGAAAATCTTGGCCGTGGCGTCGAAACGCTTGAGCCGGGCCTCCGCCTGTTTCAGCGAAAATGCCAGATCGTCGCCAACTGATATGCCGTCAATGGCCATCTGGATCGCGGGCGAGATGAGTTTGGCCAGGGTGAAGCGGCCTGAACCGAAGCGCTCCAGAGCGAGCGCCATCCCTGCGACCGTGCCGGGAATGCCGACGCCAAGCCCGGAATCCTGGCTGCGCTTCAGGTCAGCCTCGCCCTTGTCGTTGAGATAAACGTCCTTTTTCATCGACGCCGGCGCCGTCTCGCGGAAATCGATGGCTTTCGTCTCGTTGCGGTCGGCCCGATGCACGATCATGAACCCGCCGCCGCCGATATTGCCGGCGCGCGGCAGCGTCACAGCCAGCGCGAAGCCGACGGCAACGGCGGCGTCGATGGCGTTGCCGCCCTGGTCCAGCACTTCCACACCGATCCGCGTCGCCAGTGCTTCCTGCGAGGAAACCATGCCGCCGGTCGCAAAAATCGGCTGACGGCGCGGCCAGTCCGAGATGATCGGCTGCTGCGGTTCGGCCTGCGCCATGGCCAGCGAGGGCAGGGCGGTGGACGCCAGAAGCGAGAGGACAAAGGAGCGGCGCGAGAGTGGCATACCCATGATATTTATTTCCCGTTTGACGCCATGGTCGGCCCATGGGCGATGAGCGTCAATTCAAAACACGGCGATTGTGTTGATCTTTCGTTTGCCATGCCTTGCACGGGCGGCGCGGTCTTAACCTGCCGCCAACCGGTTGCCGTCATTCTCTCAAGGCGGAGGTTAGCGGATGTCGGGCCTGACCAATCTTGTCTTTTTTGCGCTGATCGGCAGCATCGCCTCTGTCGGCGCGATCACGCATCTGCAGAAAGAGAAAGCCAGCCAGCCTTCCAAGCCGTCCACGCCAATGGTTCAGCCTGCCTCCGCAGCGCCCGTGGGTGGAAACACGGCGATGCTCTATGCGGATACGCGCGGCCATTTCCATGCCGAAATCTACATGCGCGGCATACCGGTCCGCACCTTGGTGGATACCGGCGCCAGCCTTGTGTCGTTTTCTGCCGAGGATGCCGCGAAGATCGGCCTGCGCGATGAGCCCAGCCAGAAGAAAGCCCAGTTCAACACGGCGAACGGGCTGGTGACGGCATCCATCGTCCGCATCCCGGAAATGCGGCTTCAGGGCATCACGGTCTATGATGTGGATGCCGCCATCATGCCGAAAGGCGCCATGCAGGGCACGCTGCTGGGCATGTCGTTCATGAAGAAGCTTCAGAGCTATGAATCGCGCGGATCGAGCATGGTGCTGCGAAAGTAGGGTTCGACCGCAGGAAGCGGCGCTGTGCAATATTCCGCAGGCCGGATGGTCCCTTTCTCTGGCGTTCACGCAAGCGCGCCTATACCGTCAGCCGCTACTCCAGCGAGGCTTTGCCCATGTCCTATCCCAAGCCGCTCAATTCAATCGCACCCAATTCCGCGCCTTTCGAGAACATCCCGCTGGTGAAATCGACCGGATTTCGCGAATACGACGCGCGCTGGTGGTTCGGGCATCCCGCCTCGAAGAAGGAGCCGGAGCTGAACCTGATGGGCGTGCAGGCGCTCGGCATGGGTCTTGGCACGCTGCTGAAGGAGCAGGGCGTGCCGAAGGAAGTCGTCGTGGGTCACGACTTCCGCGGCTACTCCTCCGCCATCAAATACGCCCTGATCGCGGGCCTGCTGGCGGCGGGCTGCAAGGTGCATGACATCGGCCTCGCCATGTCGCCCATG
>CAXTUM010000188.1:0-5796 GCA_964247205.1 uncultured Beijerinckiaceae bacterium | reverse complement strand
ATTCGATGCCGGCTGCGCGCTTGCCTTCGAAGAGAATGCGCGTCGCCTCGGCGTGCTTGATCAGCCGCAGGTTGGGGCGGTTGAGCACCGGCTTCAGGAACCCCCGCGCCGCGCTCCAGCGGCGGCCGTTCTTCTGGTTGACCTGGAAGTAGCCGACGCCTTCGTTTGTCCCGGTGTTGAAATCCGCTGTCGCAGGGATGCCCCTGTCCTGGGCTGCTGCAATGAATGCATCGAGAATCTCCCAGCGCATGCGCGGCTGGTCCACCCGCCATTCACCGCCTGCGCCGTGGTCGAGGGAAGCGCCTGCGAAATGATCCTCCTGCCGCATGAACAGCGGTTTCACATCATCCCAGCCCCAGCCGTCGAGGCCAAGCTGCCGCCAGCCCTCGTAATCCGCCGCCTGCCCGCGCATATAGATCATGGCGTTGATCGCCGATGAACCGCCGATCACCTTGCCGCGGGGATAGTTCAGCGTGCGCCCGTTAAGGCCCGCCTCGGGATCGGTCTTGAACATCCAATCCGCGCGCGGATTGCCGATGGCAAAGAGATAGCCCACGGGAATGTGAAACCAGATCCAGTTGTCGTTACCACCCGCCTCCAGCAGCGCCACCGTCTTTGTCGGATCGGCGGACAGGCGGTTGGCGAGCACGCAGCCCGCCGAACCCGCGCCGACTATGACATAGTCGAAGGTTTCCGCTTCCGCTTCCGCAGCCATCTCAGCCGCCCACACCCATCGCCGCCAGCGCCGCCATGTTGAGCAGGTCGGTGTCCTTGGCTCCCATCGTGACGATCTGCACCGGCTTGTCGAGGCCGATCAGCAAAGGTCCGATCACGGTTGACCCCCCCAGTTCCTGCAGCATCTTGGTGGCGATGGCGGCGGAGTGGAACGCCGGCATCACCAGCACATTGGCGGGTCCGGCGAGGCGGCAGAACGGATATTGCGCCATGATGTCAGGGTTGAGAGCCACATCGGCGCCCATTTCTCCGTCATACTCGAAATCGACCTTCTGCCGGTCCAGAATCTCGACCGCCTCCTGCACGCGCTTGGAGCGCTCCGCTTCGGGGTAACCGAAAGTGGAGAAGGAAAGCAGCGCGACGCGCGGCATGTATCCCAGCCTTTTGGCCGCACCTGCCGCCTCGATCGCGATTTCGGCGATTTCCTGCGCGGTCGGCATTTCATGCACCGCCGTATCCGCGACGAGCACGGTCCGGCCCCGTGCAATCACGATGGAGACGCCGATCATGCGGTGGCCCGGCTTCTGGTCGATGACGCGGGTTACGTCTTCCAGCGCGACGGAATAGTTGCGGGTGAGGCCGGTGACGAGCGCGTCGGCGTCGCCGGTCGCCACCATTGCCGCGCCGAAATGGTTGCGATCCTGGTTGATCAGCCGCTGGCAATCGCGGAAGAGGAAGCCCTTTCGCTGCAGCTTGTCGTAAAGATATTGCGCATAGGCCCCGTTGCGCTTCGACAGCCGCGCGTTGTGGATTTCGATGCCGTCCTTGATCTCGACACCCGCAGCCTCCGCTGCCTCGCGGATGCGGTCCTCCCGGCCCACGAGAATGGCCTTGCCGAGCCCCTGCGTGGCGTAGGTCACGGCGGCGCGGATGACCGCCTCTTCCTCGCCCTCGGCAAAGACCACGCGCTTGGGGCGGCGCTGCACCTGCTCGAAAACGCGCGCCAGAACGCCTGCGACAGGATCGCGCCGTGCATGCAGCGCCCGACGGTAGGCCTCGATATCGGCCAGCGGCTTGCGGGCCACGCCCGTGTCCATCGCGGCCTGCGCCACGGCGGAGGAAATCGACGCCATCAGGCGCGGATCAAACGGCGCGGGAATGATATAGCCCTTGCCGAATTTTGGCCGCGCACCGCCGTAGGCCGCCGCCACCTCGTCCGGCACGTCCTCGCGCGCCAGTTCGGCAATGGCGTTGGTCGCCGCCACCTTCATCTCCATGTTGATGGCGGTGGCGCGCACATCCAGCGCACCCCGGAAGATGAAGGGGAAACCCAGCACGTTGTTGACCTGATTGGGATAATCCGACCGCCCGGTAGCGATGATCACGTCATCGCGCACGGAATGGGCATCTTCCGGCGTGATTTCAGGGTCGGGGTTCGCCATGGCGAAAATGATGGGGTTGGGCGCCATGGTCTTGACCATCTCCTTGGTCAGCGCACCCTTGGCGGAAAGACCGAAGAAAATGTCCGCTCCATTCATGGCATCGGCCAGCGTCCGCGCCTTGGTCTTGGCCGCATGGGCCGATTTCCACTGGTTCATGCCTTCGGTGCGGCCCTGATAGATCACACCCTTGGTGTCACAGAGCAGCACGTTTTCGGGCGCGAAACCCATGGCCTTGACCAGATCAAGGCAGGCGATGCCCGCCGCGCCCGCACCGTTGACCACAAGCTTGGTCTGCTTGACGTCGCGTCCGGTCAGCAGCAGCGCGTTCATCATGCCGGCTGCAGCAATGATCGCCGTGCCGTGCTGGTCGTCATGGAAAACCGGGATATCCATCAACTCCTGCAGCCGCTGCTCGATGATGAAGCATTCCGGCGCCTTGATATCCTCGAGGTTGATGCCGCCGAAGGACGGTCCGAGATAGCGCACGGAATTGATGAAGGCGTCAGTATCCTCGGTGTCGATTTCGAGATCGATCGCATCGACGTCAGCGAAGCGCTTGAACAGGACGGCCTTGCCCTCCATCACCGGCTTTGAGGCCAGCGCGCCGAGATTGCCGAGACCAAGGATGGCCGTGCCGTTGGTGATCACCGCAACGAGGTTGCCGCGTATGGTGTAGTCGAATGCCAGGGATGGATCCTTGGCAATGGCCAGCACCGGCACGGCGACGCCGGGAGAATAGGCCAGCGACAGGTCCCGCTGGGTGGCCATCGGCTTGGTCGGCACGATCTCGTACTTGCCCGGCTTGCCCCGCGAATGAAAGTCCAGCGCCTCCTGATCGGTGAACGTGGGGCGGCTGCGGCGCGTTTTGGGATCAATGGCAGGCATAAAGGCAATTCCCCCGAAGTCTCTTGTGATTTGCAGAGAGACGACTTTAGGGGGATTGCTGCTGCGGGAACAAGTGTTTTGGTTGTTATCCGAAACGGCCTGGCTTCACCCGCGAGGTAAATGAAATCCGGTCAACCTTATCGCAGCCGCTGGAATGGACGGCTGGTCGGAACGAGTTCCATCGGCGCGAAGGCAGGAACTGCCATTTGCGGCTGAGCCTTGGCCCGCGCCAGCGCCACCGCGCGGTTCTGCTTCTTCCCGGCCAGCATGGTGCGGCCGGAATCCGGCGCGACGCCGTTGATGGCAATGCGGGTGGAGCCTTGGCCATGCTTCTTGACCAGGCTGAACAGTTCGCGCGCATTGCCTGGTGCCAGGCGGATACAGCCATGAGAAGCGGGCGCGCCCAGACGGCCCACTGCGGAAGTGCCATGGATGGCGAAGCCTCCCTTGAAGAAGATGGCGTGGGGCATCGCACCCTGATATTTGCGCGACCAGTGATAGGTCTTGAGCGCATAGGGGCGATACGTGCCGCGGATCGTGGGATAGCCCTTGCGTCCGGACGAAATCGCCCACTTGCGCTGCACACCGTCCGGCGTGGTCGCCGTCAGCGTCTGGCTCGCGAGATTGACCCGGACATCAACACCGGCTGCTGCCGGCGTGGCGAAAGAAACGGTCAAAACGGCAAGAACCGCCATCATGGCGGAGAAAAAACGGCGCATCATCGCGTGGCTCCCCTGTCTGGAATGTCAGTCCAGAATAGCACGAGGATAGCAGAGGGTCAGGAAAAGCCCGATTCAGTGTGAATCCGGATTAAGATTCGGTGGATTCGGCTTCCGCTGGGGTCAGCACATAGCGTGTCGAGCAGAATTCGCAGGTGATGCCGATCTGGCCGTCTTCGCCCTCCATATCCTTGCGTTCCTGCGGCGAAAACCGCCGGAGCATCGTGAGGATACGGTCGCGGGTACAGCGGCAGGCTTCGACAACTGTCTGCCCCGCATAGATGCGCACGCCACGCTCGTGAAAAAGTCGGTAGAGCAGCCGTTCGGACGAGAGTGTGGGATCGAGAAGCTCATGATCCTCTACCGTATCGGCCAAAGCTTTGGCCTCGGCCCAGGCATCATCCTCGGCGATGTTGTCCTGGCGCGCACTTTCAGGCGCATCACCGGGATCCAGATCGCCCTGGCGCATGCGCTCGGGTGCTTCGGGCAGGAACTGCAGGAACAATCCGCCAGCGCGCCATTCCATGCCGCCGGGGATGCCAACTTCGCCCACCGCGAGCTTGATGCGGGTCGGAATCTGCTCTGACTGGCGGAAATACTGGTGCGCCGCCGCTTCCAGCCCATACCCGTCCAGCGGCACCACGCCCTGATAGCGGCTCATGTCGCCGCCCTGATCGATAGTGAGGGCCAGATGCCCCTTGCCGATCAGTTCGGCAGGCGAGGCATCGGCAAAAATGCCATCGGCGGCAATCGCATCACGGTCGAACTGCGCATAGGCCCGCAGCCGGTTGGGCGCATCGAAATCGACGACCAGCATCGACAGGGGTCCGTCGGTCTTGGTTTGCAGCTGGAACCGCCCTGTGAGTTTCAGCGCACTGCCCAGCAATGCCGTGAGCACAGCGGCTTCCGCCACGGCGCGTGATACAGCATGCGGATAGGCATGGCGCTTGAGCAGCACATCAATGGCCGGGCCCAGCCGCAGCACGCGGCCCCGCACATCAAGCCCATCCACCTGAAATGGCAGGAGAAAATCATCAGCCCCGGCACCGTCACCGACGATGACGGCACCAAGCGGTCCGTCATTCATCTGGGTTCTGCTCCAAACACCCAGGCCAGAATACCCTTCTGCGCATGCAGCCGGTTCTCGGCCTCGTCGAAGACCACGGATTGCGGCCCGTCGATGACATCTTCAGTCACCTCCTCGCCGCGGTGCGCGGGCAGGCAATGCATGAAGATTGCATTCTTGTCCGCCGCCTGCATCAATCTGCCGTTGATCTGATAGGGCTTCAAGAGATTGTGGCGCCGCCCCTCGTCCTTGTCGCCCATCGAAACCCAGGCATCCGAGACGATGCAGTCGGCGCCGTCCGCCGCTTCGAACGGATCGGCGGTGAGATGCACATCGGCCTTGTTCTTGCGCACCCAGTCGAGCAGCGCATCGGACGGCTTCAGTTCGGGCGGCGTCGCGACATTGAGCCGGAACTCGAAGCGCTTGGCCGCGTGCATGAAGGACGCCAGCACATTGTTGGAATCACCGCTCCAGGCCACTGTCTTGCCCCGGATATCGCCGCGATGCTCCTCGAAGGTCATGATATCGGCCATGACCTGACAGGGATGCGAGCGCTTGGTCAGCCCGTTGATCACCGGCACTGTTGCATGCTTTGCCAATTCCACAACTAGATCATGCTTCAGGCTGCGGATCATGATTGCATCGACATAGCGCGACAGCACCTTGGCCTGATCGGAGATCGCCTCGCGCTCGCCCAGTTCGATCTCCTTGCCCGTGATCATCAGAGGATCACCGCCAAGTTCGCGGATGCCGACCTCGAAGGAAATGCGTGTGCGCAGAGAGGGCTGTTCGAAGACCATCGCCACCTTCTTGCCCGCCAGCACCTGGTCCTTCGCGGAAGCCGCTGTGCGGCGGCGGCCCTTCATGGCGCGGCTGTTATCGAGAATGCCGCGCAACTCATCCGCCGGAATATCGGACAGATCGAGAAAATGACGGGTGGCCCCGTTCACACTGGCCATTGATCTACTCCGCAGCCGTCCGTGCTGCATCCCGCAGGCGCCGGTCGAGG
>CAXTUM010000187.1:0-5798 GCA_964247205.1 uncultured Beijerinckiaceae bacterium | reverse complement strand
CATCGGCAGTTCATGCGCGTTGGTGCCGATGGATTCGAGATCATTCTCCATCGCAAGGAAGACATTGGATGTTCCGGTGAAGGCGGCGCCGATACCCTCCTTCATCGCCTCGATGCACCATTTCTGCCACAGGAAGGAATGCCGCCGCCGTGTGCCGAAATCCGAAATGCGCAGGTTCTCCAGCTTCTTCAGCCGCTCGATCTTGGCCCAGAGCTTGGCCTTGGCGCGGGCATACATGACGTCTAGCTCAAAGCGGCCCATGTCCTTCATCAGCGCGCGGGACTTCAGCTCGTTGATGATCGACAGCGCCGGGATTTCCCACAGCGTCGTCTCCTGCCATGGGCCATCAAACGAGAGTTCATACTCGCCGTTGACTGTGCGCAACTCGTATTCCGGCAGCTGGAAATGCTCGAGCCAGGCCAGGAAGTCCGGCTTGAAGATCTGCTTCTTGCCATAGAATGTGTTGCCCGCGAGCCAGATAAGCTCTTTCTTGGCGATGCGCAGCGTGCGGGCATAGTCGAGCTGCTCGCGCAACTCATGCTCGTCGATGATGCCTTTGAGCGAGATCGACTTCGTGCGGTTGATGACGGTGAATGTCGTGCGCACATCGGCATGTCGCGCATGAATCGCCTGCAGCATCAGGAGCTTGTAGAAATCCGTGTCGAGCAGCGAACGGACGATCGGGTCCAGCTTCCAGGCGTGATCATAGACGCGTTTGGCGATATCGATATGCATGCTGGGACTTGTCGGTTGGGAGTGCGTCTGGCCTGAGTCAGCCCAAACCTTGCAGCGATTTAATGTTGGAACGAGCGAAAGGGCAACCATGTTTGCTGGACAAATTGCAGGATTGTTCTGTAGATAGGCAAAATACACAATCTCCAGGGTAGCGCGATGCTGAAAGCCTATGCACTCCGTTTCCATCGCTGGATCACTTTGCTCTTTGCGCTGCCCCTGCTGGTGGTCATGGGAACCGGTCTGATCCTTTCGTTCGAGCCTCTGGCGCAGCAGTCGAAGCTGGTGAAGCCCCTGACCAAAGCGGATATACTGGGCTATCTTCAGGAGCATGATCCACAGGGTAAGGCGACAGGTCTGTCGCTGCGGACTTACGAGAACTCCCTGACCATCGCGGGCGCTGGCGAGGATGGAGAGGTCGAGATTGATCTCGGCACGGGCGAGGTCATGGAAGATGGCGGCTTCGCCTGGTCCGATGTGATCCGCACCGCACGCGGCCTGCACCAGACGCTTTTGATCGATATGGAATGGCTCGTCATCGCCTCCACCTTCGCCATGCTGGTGCTGGCGGCGCTGGGCCTGCTGATGGGGTTGCCAAAACTGCGCAACACTGTCGGCGGATGGCACAATCTCGCGGCATGGATAACCCTGCCGCTGGTGATCATCAGCCCATTGACGGGCCTTGCGATTGCCTATGGCATCACATTCATGCCTCCGCCGACAGGGGGCAGCGGCGAGCCCATAACAATTCGGCAAGCCGTAGAGATCGTGGGCGACAAGCTGGATCTGAGCCAGCTGACATCGCTGCGGCCGCGGGGCAGCCGGGGCATGCTGGCGCGGATCTATGTGGATGGCGAATTGTCGAACTACACCGTCAGGGCCAACGGAATCGAGAAGCAACCGCGCAACTGGCCCCGTGCTATCCATGAGGGCAACTGGAGTGGTTTTCTGGCGCCTGTTCTGAACATCATAGTTTCAGTGGTCTTCGTCGGGCTGCTCTTCACAGGGCTTTTCATCTGGATCAGGCGGACGCTGCGGATTCGGCGACGCAAGGACGAAAAAAGCATTGCTCTGCAACCTGCGGAGTAGTCTTGTCTCCGCATGCTTGAAGCCATTCTTCTGATTTTCATCTGCCAGCTTGCTGGTGAGGCAGCCGCACGTTTTCTGGTCCTGCCGATTCCAGGTCCTGTGATCGGTATGGTTCTGCTCTTCATCGGGCTCCAGTTGCGCCGCATGTGGTCGCCTGCCTCTGCTGCCGTGACCGAAATCCCGATCGGCATTGTCGCGGCGTTTCTATTGGGCCATCTCTCGTTGCTGTTCGTGCCCGCAGGAGTAGGCATCGTCAGCCATATCCCGACGCTGGCTGCCCATGGCGTGGGGCTCATCGTGGCACTGGCCTTGTCCACGCTGCTGTCGCTGGCTGTCACCGCACTGGTTTTCGCCGCCCTGTCCCGCCGCTTCGACCGGGGCGATGCGTCATGACCCGCATCGAAACGCTCTGGGTTTATCTCTCGACGCAGCCTCTCCTCTGGCTCACCGCTACCATGGCGGCTTATGCCGTGGCGGACCGGCTGTCACGCCTGTCGGGGCGCAATCCGGTTGTGAATTCCGTGCTGCTCGCGGTGGTTGTCCTGTCGATCATTCTGTTTTTGACAGGCACGGATTACAGAACTTATTTCGAAGGTGCGCAGTTCGTGCATTTCCTGCTGGGACCGGCGACCGTGGCGCTTGCGGTGCCGTTGCATCAGCACTGGGCGCTGGTGAAACGGTCGTTTGTCCCCATCCTTGGTGCACTGGTGGCGGGTTCATTGACCGCTGTGGTTTCAGTCGTCGGCATCGGCATGCTGTTCGGCATGCCGCGCGACGTGCTGGCGTCACTGGCTCCAAAATCCGTGACGGCGGCCATCGCGATGGGCGTGGCGCGCGAGATTGGCGGCGAGCCGTCCCTGACCGCGACGCTGGTGATCATCACAGGCATTCTGGGAGCAGTGATGGTGACGCCTCTGATGAATGCGATGGGCTTGAAGGACTATCGCGCGCGCGGCTTCGCGGCGGGCGTGGCTTCCCACGGCATCGGCACGGCGCGGGCGTTTCAGGTTGATCCCGTAGCCGGTGCTTTTGCCGGCATCGCGCTTGGTCTCAACGGATTGCTGACGGCGCTGATCGTGCCGGTGCTGGTGCGCTGGTTCTGGTAAAACGCGCAAAACCCCGGCGGGATGCGCCGGGGTTTTGTCGCGATGGACGACCGGGGGCGGTCGGCATCGCAGAAGGGTCCGCGTGATCAGGGGGGAGCGACGCGCGGAACCTCCGGGAGCTTGCGGGATCAGAACGGCAGAAGGATATCCATCACCTGCTGGCCGTAACGCGGCTGCTGCACATCGGTGATATGGCCGCGCCCGCCGTAGGCAATGCGGGCCTGCGCGATCTTCTGCGACGAGATCGTGTTGTCCGCCTCGATATCCTCGGGACGCACGATGCCGGCGACAACCAGTTCGCGCACCTCGAAATTGACACGCACTTCCTGCTTGCCCTCGATCACCAGATTGCCGTTGGGCAGCACCTGCGTAACGACGCCGGCGACATTGGTCGTCAATTGTTCCTGCCGCTTGACGGAGCCTGTGCCCGTGGAGCTTGAATCCGAGCTGAGCGTCAACAGCGCATCCGCATTGGTGCCGCCCGTCTGCTTGTTCTCCGGCAGCACCTTGCCGAGCAATGCACCGACAGCTCCGGTGATGGACCCGCCAACCTGACCACCCGCTGTGCCACCCTCGCCAGCCTTGCGGCTGCGCGTCGTGGTATTGTCGATGTTGGCGCGGTCCGTGATCTGCACCTTCACGGTGAGAATGTCGCCGATCTGCTGCGCCCGCTGATCCTTGAAGAACGCGCGTGAGCCCGAACGCCACAGCGAGTTGCCGTGATAGCTCACGGGTTGCGCATTGGGCATCGGCATCTGCACCGGCTTGTACCCGGCCTGTGCTGTTGGATTCTCGATGGCGGAGAGGGCAGGCTGCTGGCCCACATTGCTCAGCCGGTCGATGTTCGAGCAGGCCCCAAGCGCTGCCATAAGCGGCAGTGTTGCCAGGAAAGGCAGCCTTGCGAGATGGATCGTGTTTGTCTTTGTCATGGCGTTCACTCGTGTCATTTACTGGATGGCCTGCCCGTTGCGGGCGGTTTTCTGCGGCAGCACAGTGCCCGTTACCGCCACGCGGTTGGGACCGGTGACCGTCGCCTCGACGGTCTTCTTGGAGTTGATGTTCTGCACCTGGATCACGTCGCCCATGGCGCCGCCCGCGATTGCCTTGCCGCGCATTGCCAGCTGCAGACCGGGCTGCTCGTAGGTCATGGTGATGCTGGCGTTTTTCTCGACGATCTCCGGGCGCTGGATATCCACTTCGCGCAGCAGTGATCCGCGCGGTAATGGTCGGCGGGCGGCATTGCCGACGATCTTGGATGTATCGAGATAAACATCGGCCCCCATGTCGGAACGGCGGCGGCGTTCCATGACAACGTCGGAGGCATTCACCACATCGCCCTTGAGGATGGGCCTGGCCAGCACCGGCACGCGCATCACGTCCGACAGGTTGCCGACGACCTTGCCCGGATTGAGCTCCATTGCCCGGCTGCCCGGCACCACGAATGTCGCCTCGAAACGTCCGCTGCCGCCGTTGTAGGAGAGATGGCGTACGACGACGGGTTCGGTCGCAGTGCTTTCCACCGTCACCTCCATCTGGCCGGAATTCAGTTCGACCTCGGCGTCCAGCCCCAGTTGCTGCTGGTCGATGAGTGCCCGCGTGATCGCACGGCTGATTTCCTCGGCCGAAACCTTGCGGCCAAGCCTGCGGACAGCCACGGACGAAAGCCCGCTCGTCTCGATGCCGGTCAGGCCGTTTTCGCGCGCTGCATTGATGATCCGGCTGGTGGAAATCATGCCCGATGCGCCGGGCTGCGGGGCGCCGAAGAGCGGCGTTTCGGCAGCTGAGCCAGCGCCTTCGACCAGATCGCCAAGGAGGACGGTATCGCCTTCGATGGTTACGATGGGCTTCAGCCGCGCCACGCCTGCGGTCTGCGCGCGCGCAGATGAGAGTGTAAGTGCAAACAGAATCGCACAGGCCACTGCTGTGTAAAGGATCAGATGGCGACCACTGGCTTGCGTGGCTGGGATAGGGTTTTTCATGATTGCGATCCCTCAGCCGCGGAATATCTGGGCGGCGGCATTGAGCATCTGGTCCGAGGCCGTGATGACCTTGGCATTGAGCTCGTAGGCGCGCTGCGCGGCGATGAGCGATGAAATCTCGGTCACGGCATTGACGTTTGATTCCTCGAGGTAGCCCTGCTGGATATTGCCGAACCCTTCCGAGCCCGGCGTGCCGTCAATGGCAACACCTGAGCCTGCTGTTTCGAGATAAAGGTTATCTCCCATCGACTCGAGGCCGGTCTTGTTGACGAAACGGCTGAGCGTGATCTGGCCAACCTGCTGCGGCGCCGTATTCCCTGGCACCAGCGCACTGACCACACCGAGATTGTTGATGGAAACGCTGGTCGCGTTGGTCGGGATGGTTATGCCGGGATCGATCAGGTTGCCCTCGGGCGTAACCAGCCTTCCCTGGCTGTCGAGATCCAGTGCGCCATCCCGGCTATAGGCCGTGCGGCCGTCGGGAAGCGCTACCTTGAAGAAGCCTTCTCCGCGGATCGCGATATCATATGTCTTCTCGGTCGGAGAAATATTGCCCTGGTTCATCAGACGCGGCGTGGACACAGTCTTGACGCCGGAGCCGACAAACACACCTGCCGGGATCTGATTGCCCTGATCCGAAGTGGGTGTACCTGCGCGGCGCGTCTGTTCATACAGCAGGTCCTGAAAATTCACGCGCTGGCGCTTGAAGCCGGTGGTGCGCATGTTGGCCACGTTGTTGGAAATGACCTGGACGTTCATTTCCTGGGCCATCATCCCGGTGGCGGCGGTGTGCAGGGCGCGCATGGGCGTTGCTCCTTCTATCCGGTTGCGGGTTAGCTGTTGCCGACGTCGGCGAGGCGGCTGATGGCGCTGCGCCGGATTTCGTCGGTAC
>CAXTUM010000186.1:0-5857 GCA_964247205.1 uncultured Beijerinckiaceae bacterium | reverse complement strand
CCCACGCCCGCGACCGAGAACGGCGTGGTCTGGATATCAACATCGATCTCTCGGAAATGCCGCTTTACGGCCTCCCACGCGCCGCGCGCCGTAATGCCCATTTTCTTGTGGTCATACCCCACCGAACCGCCCGACGCGAAGGCATCGCCCAGCCAGTGGTGATGCGCCTCGGAAATGCCGTTGGCGATATCGGAGAAAGTCGCGGTGCCCTTGTCGGCGGCAACCACGAGATAGGGATCATCGGGATCGTGCCGCACGGTGTTCAGCGGCGGCACGACGGCCTCGCCGTTAAGATTGTCCGTCAGCGTCAGCAGCGTCGCGATGAATATCTTGTAGGCCTCGGTCCCCTCGGTCAGCCACGCCGCCCTGTCGGATGGCGGCGGCAGGTATTTGGGCACGAAGCCACCCTTCGCACCAACCGGTACAATGACGGCGTTCTTCACCTGCTGTGCCTTGACGAGACCCAGCACTTCGGTGCGGAAATCCTGAGGCCGGTCGGACCAGCGAATGCCGCCGCGCGCCACCTTGCCGAAGCGCATGTGCACGCCCTCGACGCGCGGTGAATGCAGGAAAATCTCGAACAGCGGCCGCGGTAAAGGCAAATGGGTAATCTTCACCGCATCGAACTTGAACGCAATGACGAAACGGGGGCGGCCGTCATCACCGAGCTGATAGAAATTGGTGCGCACCGCCGCCTGGATCAGGTTGCGGAAGAGGCGCAGGATGCGGTCCTCGTCGAGGCTCTGGACACCGCCCAGCAAGCCGTCGATCTGCTGCGAGATCTTCGCTTCTTGCGCCGCCCGGTCCGTGCGCTGTGAATGCGGCTCGAACCGTGCGTGAAACAGCGCAACGAGTGCAGTGGCGACGCCAGAATGCTTCTTCAGCGTGTCCGCGATATAATCCTGCCCGTAAGGTGCGCGTATCTGCTGGGCATAGCGCGACAGCGTACGCAGCATCGCCGCCTCGCGCCACGCCAGATTGGCTTCGAGAATGAGCGCGTTGAGCCTGTCGGATTCCATCATACCGTGGAACAGCGCCATCAGCGCCGCCTCGATGCGCGGATCGATGGCCTCGATATCGATATCGCCGCCTGCGGCCCGTTCAAGCGTCATGTCGTGCAGCCAGACGTCCTTGCCCTCGGCGCCAACGGTCGAGAGACGATAGGTCCGTTCATTGATCGCCTTGAAGCCAAGGCCTTCCAGCAGCGGCACACGCTCGGACAGCGAAACCGCCTCGCCCAGAGAGAACACCTTGAGACTGGCGCGGTGGGGCTCCTCGGCGCGGCGGCGATAGAGGTTCACGAGGCGGCGGCGCTCCGGTGTCAACCGGTCGATGACAGCCATGTCCGCCAGCGCATCGGTCACACTGAATGCCTCGCGATAGGCCGCGCCGAAACCGTCGGCATAGCGGGCGATCAGCGCTGCGGCGCCGGGATTGCCGATGGCCGCCTCGCGCAACTGGTCGCTCCAGGTCCGCACGATGGCGGCGATGCCGTCTTCGAGCGTGGCGCGGCTAACGTCCGGTGTCTGGCCCTCGTCGCGACCAATGATGAAATGGGTGCGCGCCAACGGTCCTTCGGGATAGGACGGATATGCGGCGGACACGCGGCCCTTGTAGGTTTGCGCCAGCCAGAAGCCGATCTTGCGGCGCGCCTCGCTGTCGTAACGGTCCTTGGGCACATAGACGAGCAGCGAAACGAACCGGTCGAAACGGTCGACCCGCGCCAGCGCCCGCACGCGCGGCCTGTCGGCCAGCGCCATGATGTCGCGCGCGAAGCTTTCGAGTTGCTGCGGGGCAATCTGGAACAGCTCGTCGCGGGGATAGCTTTCCAGCACATTGGTCAGGGCGCGGGCGGAATAGCCGTCTTTCGGAAAACCCGCCTTGTCGAAGACATATTCCGCCTTGCGCCGGATATAAGGCACGCTGGTGACAGGATCGTTGTAGGCCGTCGCCGTCAGCAGGCCGACAATGCGCAATTCGCCTGTGACCCTGCCCTTCGCATCGAAAATCTTGACGCCGACATAGTCCATGTGCACCCGGCGGTGGACGAGCGACTTCACATTGGCCTTGGTGATGATCAGTGTCTGCGGTTCGCGCAGGAAGGCGAGGATTTCCGGCGTCATCGTCAGTTCATTGCGCCCGCGGCGCAGGACGTTGACGGCAGGATCGCGCAGGATGCCAAGGCCGGACTTGGCCTGTGGGGCGGGCATCGCGTCATCACCGGAGAGCTGGTATTCGCGCATGCCCAGAAGGGTCATGTGGTCAGCCGCCGCCCATTCCAGAAACGCTATCGCCTCCGCCACGTCGGTGGCGGCATGGGGCGGCGGGTTCATCCTGTAGGCTTTGATGGCGTCCAGCAGGCGTTGGCGCATTGGCGCGAAATCAACGACCGCCTCGCGCACATGCTCATAGACTCTGACCAGGCTGGCCTTCAGGTCAGCCGCCTCTGCCGCAGGCAGCATCGGCAGGTGGATGTGGATGAAGCTCTCGCGTGAACCCTTTGCACCGGGGGTGGCGATGGCGGGATCACCCGTCAGCTTGCCCGCCTTGTCCCGCTCCACGCTCAGGATGGGATGCGCCACAAGCCTTGGCGCAATGCCGCGCTCACGCAGTTCTTCCAGCGTCGAATCCAGCAGGAAGGGCCGGTCATCGTTGATCGCCTCAAGCACCAGCGTATCGGCAAGGCCTAGACTTGCCCCGTCAGTCAGATCCACCGTGGTTTCATGCAACCGCTGCTGCAATTTGGCGAGGGCGCGGTCAGCAAGCACGCCGAGCGCCGCCGCCGATATCCGCTCCAGATCCTCAGCCGCCACCTGCTCGAAAAGAAGCGAGCCAAAGCTCCCTGTTCCGGATGTGGCAGCTGGCATTACGGTCTCCCCCGCAGATCACTACGACAAACGTCTAACAGCCCAATCAGCCCGATCACACCCCAAAAGACAGGATTTGTGAAAAAACTGCGGTTCGGATACAGATTTGATCGATCAGGAGACCAAAAAATGACAAAACAACCTGCCAAATCGACGAAATCACCCGATAAGCCCATGGCCCTCGAACTCCCGCAAGCCGAGCTGTCGCCCGCGATGGCGGCCTATTTCCAGAAATGCGAGGACAAGATCGGCTATGTGCCCAACGTGCTCAAGGCCTATGCCTTTGACAATGCCAAGCTGGAGGCGTTCGCAGCGTTCTACAATGATCTGATGCTTGCTCAGTCCGGACTCTCCAAACTGGAGCGAGAGATGATCGCGGTCGTTGTCTCGTCCGAGAACAAATGCTTCTATTGCCTCACGGCCCATGGTGCCGCTGTGCGCCAGCTCTCGGGCAAGCCGGAACTGGGCGAGGCGCTGGTGATGAACTACCGGGCAGCGTCGTTGACCACGCGTGAGCGCGCCATGCTCGATTTCGCCGTGCTCATCACCAATGCCTCGGCCGCGATCGAGGAAGATGACCGCATGGTTTTACGCGAGGCGGGATTCAGCGAGCGCGATATCTGGGATATCGCGGCTGTCGCGAGTTTCTACAACATGTCGAACCGCATGGCTTCCGCGACCGACATGCGGCCCAACCCCGAGTATCACGGACAGGCGCGATAGGAGTCAGCGCTTGCGCCCCCATTCGGCGACCCAGATACCGCCCAGCACGAGCAGCAGCGCCAGACCGTGGTGCCAGCTGAACTTCTCGCCAAGGATGAGGATGGCGAAGATCGGCCCGATCACCGGCACGAGATTGATGAACACGCCTGATCGCATCGGTCCGATCAGCTCCACACCGCGCATGAAGGTAAGCTGCGCCAGCAATGACGGGCCCAGCCCGATGAACAGCACCAGCAGCCAACCCTTCCAGCCCGGCCACAATGCAGCGCCGTTGGCAAATTCGGCCGCCGCCAGCGGCACAGAGGTTACAGCCGCCGCCGCCGCCATTACCGCGAAAAAGCCAAGGCCCGAAGCAGCGGGGCGCTTGCGCAGGGCAACCGTGTATCCCGCATAAAGCAGGCAGGCAATCAGCATCCAGATGTCGCCGATGTTGAAGGTGAAATCCTTGAGCCGCGACAGATCTCCCCCGCTGGCCACGAGCGCGATTCCCACCAGAGTGAACCCCGTTCCCAGCCACTGCCAGATATTGGCGTGCTCCCGCAAAACGAGAACCCCGGTGATCATCACGAGGATGGGCATGGAGCCCTGCATGATGCCCATGTTGATCGCAGTCGTATGGTGTCCCGCCGCATAGAACAGCGCATTGAACGCCGTGTAGCCCAGCGCGCCCATGAAAAAGACATAAGGCAGCCGCGCCTTCAGCAGCGGCCAGTCCGCCTTCAGCGCCTCCCGCGCGATGACCAGCAGGATGCCGCAGGCCAGAATCCAGCGCAGGAGCACCAGCAGCATCGGCGATATCTCGCCAACGGCCAGCCGTGCCGCCACCGTGTTCATGGCCCACAGCAACATCGCTGTGAGCAGCATGATGTAGGCATTGCCGGTGAGAAGGCGGAAACTGCGGTTGAGGGCTGTGGGCAAAACGTCAATCCGGTATCGCGCGGAGGTTCGCAACGCGCTTCCTCCATGCTACAGGGTCCGGCGCTTGAAAAGCGCTTTCCTGTCATGATTTCCATCACCAGACGATCCGGGGCGAAACAGTGGGCGGACTGAGATTTCTCGTGGTTGATGGCAACCCGGCAGAGCGGCGTGCCGCGCATGAGCGCGATTTCGGCAAATCCCCGGGCAATGCCTATGGCGACAGCTTGCTGTCGCAGGCCCCCACGGGCAGCGGATATGACGTCTGTTATCCCGCTGACACCGGAGCCAACCTGCCGCAGGGCGCATCCCTGGCAGATTATGACGGCGTGGCGCTCACGGGGTCTTCGCTGCATCTGTGGAATCGCGAACCCGCCGTCGAACGCCAGATCGAACTGGCCCGCGAAATCTTCAAAAGCCGCACGGCGTTCTTTGGCTCCTGCTGGGGTGTGCAGATGGCCTGCGTAGCGGCAGGCGGCGATGTGCAGAAAAACCCGCTGGGACGCGAGCTTGCCTTCGCCCGCAATATTGCCCCCACAGAAGCGGGGCGCATTCATCCGCTGCTCACGGGCCGTCCGGCGGCCTATGACGCGCCAGCGATCCATCTTGATGTGATCACCGTGCCCTCCGGCAACATGACGGTGCTGGCCGCGAACGCCCTGACGCCGGTGCAGGCCGCCGAGATCAGCCATGATGGCGGCACCTTCTGGGGCATCCAGTATCATCCCGAGTTTTCGCTGACCGAAACCGGCTCGATCATCGGCAGCCGCGCCGGGATGCTGGCGGAGGAAGGCTTTTTCCGTTCGAAAGCCGACGGCGAAGCCTACGCCCGTGATCTCGCGACACTGGACAAGGACCGCACACGCCGCGACATCGCCTGGCGGTTTGGCCTCAATGACGAGGTGACCGATGATCACAGGCGCCTGACGGAAATCCGCAACTGGATCGCCCATCAGGTGCAGCCGTTGCGCTCAAAGCGCGGTCGCGCCTGAACCTCCCGCCCTTAAGCATAATCAACACCGAAATGCTGGCTGTGCCGATAGGGCCTGTTCTTTCGGGTTAACAGAAGGTAAACGAAGCCAAAATCCGGGTAATTTTCCGGAACTTGCATATCGTCGTCACTTGGCGGCACCCGGGAAAAAACAATGGCCAAGACGCCCAAGACGACCGATTCCGCTGCAGACGCCGCCAAACCAGAGGACGAGGTGTCGCGCCTGAAAGCTGGCGCAGAGCAGACAAAGAAAAAACCCGCCAAGGCCGCCGCGAAGAAGGCCGAGGAGGACGAAGACGACGAAGATGAAGACGAGGATGATGAGGACGAAGACGACGAGACGGAGCTTTCTCCCCACGTC
>CAXTUM010000185.1:0-5895 GCA_964247205.1 uncultured Beijerinckiaceae bacterium | reverse complement strand
GCGCATCATGAGGGCATACACAGCGATGACGGCAGCAGCACAGGCGAAGCGAACCGTGAGAAACCACAGCGGATCGGCATGAGACGCTGCGTATTTGGCCGAAATCCAGCCCGTGGACCAGAAAAAGACAAAGATCGCGGGCGTGGCGAGGAGGAAGAGGCGTTGCATCGCTCGCGCTACCGCGCCATCTCCTTCAGCGCCAGCCGGATCAGCGCCTCTGTCTTCGGTTCGTCACCTGCCACGCGCATGGCGGCGGCGACGGCGGCGGAGGCTTGCCCCTGCTGATAGCCCAGGTTCACCAGCGCCGAGATGGCCTCCACCGCAGGCTTCGGCGCGCGGTTCTCGCCGACATCGCCTTGCAGTTTCATCACGGCGGGATCAACCGAACCGAAAGCTGGCGCCTTGTCCTTGAGATCGAGCACGATGCGTTCCGCCAACTTCTTGCCCACGCCCGGCGTGCGCGTGATGCTGGCCACATCCTTCAGCGCGATGGCGGAGGCCAGATCACCCGGCTTGAACGTGGAGAGAATGGCCAGCGCCACCTTCGTGCCCACGCCCTGCACATTGAGCAGGATACGGAACCACTCGCGCTCGTTGTCGCTGGCGAAGCCGAAGAGCTTGATCTGGTCCTCGCGCACATAGGTCTCGATGGCCAGCACGGCAGCCTCGCCCGGCGGCGGCAGCGCCTGCAAGGTGCGGCCCGAGCAGAACGCGACGTAGCCGACGCCGCCCACATCGATGATGACGAAATCATCGCCGTAGCTATCGATGAGGCCCTTCAGTTTGCCGATCATTTTGCGAAAACCTTCACGCCCAGATTTGTCCTGATGCCCCTGTGCTGTGCATGACAGATCGCGATGGCCAGCGCATCCGCCGCATCCTCCGTCTTCGGATCAGCCTTGGGCAGCAGCACGCCAATCATCATGCGGATCTGCTGCTTTTCGGCATGGCCTGATCCCACCACGGTCTTCTTCACCTGATTGGGCGCATATTCCGCCACGCTGATGCCCGACAGCGCCGGAGCCACCATCGCCACACCCCGCGCCGCGCCAAGCTTAAGTGTCGCCCGCGCATCCTTGTTGACGAAGGTTTCCTCAATGGCGGCCTCATGCGGCGCGTATTCTGCCACCACCTTGATCAGCCCCTCGTGCAGCAGCTTCAGCCGCTCGCTGAGCGCCAGCTTGTCCGATGGTTCCACGGAACCGCAGGCCACGAAGCTGAGCTTCGAGCCCAGCGTCTCGATCACGCCCCAGCCGCATTTGCGGAGGCCGGGATCGATGCCGAGAATGCGAATCGGATGGGGTGAAAGCATGATGGCGAATGGGTAGCGGGTTCCACGTCGCTGATCCACCGGATCAATATTTCTGGTTTGACCCGAGGGGCGGGACTGGGCTCTTCTGACATCGGAAATCAAGCCGCATCATGACATCTCTCACCGATCTCGCCGCCTTTTTCGGCTTTGACTCTCCGTCTACGCTTGTGATCCTGACGATCGCCGCGCTGTTGGGTGGTCTGGTGCGAGGCTTCACGGGCTTCGGCTTTGCCATGGTCTTTGTGCCCATCGCCACGATCGCCGTCGGCCCCAAGGCGGCCGCTGCGCTGATCTGGTTTGTCGACATCCCCTTTTCCCTGCCGCTGGCGGCTGCCGGGTTGCGCCGCGTGGATTGGCGGGAGTTGCTGCCTCTGCTGGCAGGAGCCATTCTGTTTGTGCCTTTGGGTGTGTGGCTGCTGATCAACAGCGATCCGGTGACGGCCCGCTGGATTGTAGCCATCGCGATCCTCTGCAGTGTCACGGCATTGGCCACGGGCTGGCGCTATCGGGGCGCGCCCGGCAAACCGCTCTCGTTCGGCGTCGGTGGCCTGGCAGGTGTATCAAGCGGTCTTGCCCAGCTCGGCGGCATGCCCATCGCCATCTTCTGGCTGGCCGCGCAGAAGAACGATGCCCGGCAAACGCGCGATAACCTCAACGGCTTTTTCGCCATCCTGCCCGTCTTTACCGGCGTGCTTTACTGGTGGACCGGCGTGCTGACCTGGACATCGGTGATGCAGGCGCTGCCGCTGCTGCTGCCCTATGGTCTGGCGCTTCTGATTGGCAGCATCCTGTTTCCCATTGCCTCGGAACAGACATTCCGGCTGCTGGCTTATGCGGTAATCTTCATGGCCGCACTTCTGGCTGTGCCGCTGGTGGACCCGCTTCTGGGGCGGTGAATTTCACCCGCTCATCTTCACCACAAGCGCATCCGATATCGCGAAATTCGAATAAACGTTCTGCACGTCGTCGTGATCGTCCAGCAGGCCCATCAGCTTGATCAGCTTTTCGCCAGCCTCGTCATCGACACTGACGCTGGTCTGCGGTTTCCAGACAAAGGCTGACTTGCGCGGGTTGCCGAACTTCGCTTCCAGCGCAGTCGAGACATCCGCGAGCGATGTCATGCCGCAGATCACGGTATGTCCCGACTCGTCCGACACGACATCATCCGCACCCGCCTCGATGGCAGCCTCGAGCATCGCGTCTTCGGTGGCGACGGAGACTTCGAATTCCACCTGCCCGACCTTGTCGAACATGAAGGAAACAGCACCTGTTTCCGCCAGATTTCCGCCAGCCTTGGTGAAATACGACCGGATATCGGAGGCCGTGCGGTTGCGGTTGTCCGTCATGGCCTCGATGATGATGGCCGTTCCGCCCGGGCCATAGCCTTCGTAGCGGATTTCGTCGTAATTTTCGCTGTCGCTTCCCGCCGCTTTCTTGACCGCCCGCTCGATCACATCACGCGGCATGTTCTCGACTCGGGCGGCGATGATGGCCATGCGCAGCCGGGCATTCATGGCAGGGTCGGGCAGGCCGAGCTTCGCCGCCACCGTGATCTCGCGCGACAGCTTGGAGAACAGCTTGGACTTCATCGCGTCCTGCCTGCCCTTGCGGTGCATGATGTTGCTGTATTGGGAATGCCCTGCCATGCGAAAGCCCTTGCGCCGCGTTGGTCGCGAAACGGATTGGAATGTCGGGCTTATAATCGGGGACATGCCGGGGGAGCAAGGGAGTGGTCAGGCGGAATCAAAAGACGCGGCGGTTTCGCCACTGGCTAAGGGCTCAGCAAGTAGTGCTGCACGTTCAGAAGGGTCTATACTGGAACCTTCCAACTCGCTGTTTCACCCGAAAAATGCTTTGTCATCACCGACGAGCATGTCGCGGATTGGGTTGCCAACAGGGAATCCATAGCCGTCGCCAGGCTCCAGCCAGACCAGTTCGCCGCGTTTGTGATACACTTGTGTAGAGCATTGCGCCGACGGTCCGCAGAGCAAGATCAAGAGCTTGGAAAGCGTCGATCCCTTAGATGTCCATTCGCTTTGGACGGCGCGGCCAGTCGATCTCGATGCGGCAGGACCAATCCTGATCGCCTTTGACCGGCGCGAGAATTCGCACCGGAACAGGAATGGGGTTGCGGCCATTCTTGCGAATTTCCAGGATGCGCTCGGCGATATGCGATTGTGCCGAGGGAGTTGAGCCTGACATCACCTACCCCCATAACTCGCGGCAATTACCTCCGCCTTCCCCCGGATATGCGCCTTCATCACCGCCGCGAGTTTCTCGCCCTCCCGCGCGCGCAGCAGCCGCACCATCTCCTGATGCTCGTTCATCGCCCGCTGCCATTGGTCCGGCGTCTTGTGCGCGGTATAGCGCATGCGCTGGATGCGGCTTGAGAGATTGGCATAGATCGCTTTCAGCGTGCCATTGCGCGCCGCCGCCATGATGCCTTCGTGGATCGCGCGGTTGAGGGTAAAATAGGCCTCTTCGTCCTGCCTCTGGAACGCCTCCAGCATCGTTTGCGTGTCCTCGGCGATAGCGTCGATCTCGTCCTCTTCGGCGCGCAGGCAGGCGAGTTCTGCGGCCACGGCTTCCAGCGCTGCCACTACCTGCACCATCTCGTCGATTTCGGCAGCGGAGAGCGAGGCCACGCGCGCGCCCCTGTTGGGCAGCAGCTCCACCAGGCCCTCCGATGAGAGAATCTTGATGGCTTCCCTGAGTGGCGTACGCGAGGTGCCGAAGCGCTCGCACAATTCCAGCTCATTGACGCGCGATTTCGGCTCCAGTCCCCCTGAAAGGATCAGTTCGCGCAGCCGGTCCGCCACCTCGTCATGGAGATAGCGCCGCTGGATGCCGTCCGTGGAGGAAATACGAGTCATGCCCGCATCATAAGCGACGTGATGTCCCTGTCATCCCCGCGCGGCATTCCCCGCCGCCATTCCCCCGCCGCTTTTGTCCGGAACTGCATTCCGGTGCATGGTCAGCTCATGCGAATCACCCTTTTCCCGTTGAATCAGATGATCTCTTCCTTCCGCTCCCTCTTTGTGCTTCTGGCGCTCGTCATCAGCCTGTTGGTCATGCCGCGCCATGGTCAGGCGCAGGATGATCACAAGGCGCAGCTTGATGGTTTCCGCTCCGCCATCACCGCGCTGGAGAAGGAGATCGACGCCAACCTGACCAACGACAAGGGCCTCGTCACGGTGCGCGGCAAGCTAGATCCCGTGCTGGATCAGCTGCGCGGGTTCGTGGGCGAGCAGACGCCGAGGCTGGAAGGAATCAAGGCGCGTATCGAACAACTGGGCCCCAAGGCGGATGCCGCGAAGGGCCAGACCGACAATCCTGAGGTAGCGAAGGAGCGTGAGGGGCAGGAAAAAGCCCAGCGCGATGTGGAAGCGCTGCTCGCCCTCGCCCGCAATCACATCGTTTCCGTTGAGCAGCTGATATCCAAAATCTCGGACCAGCGCCGCAACCTCCTGACCAAGGCACTTCTGGAGCGCACGGCAAGCGTCGTCAGCCCGTTCCTCTGGATGGATGTCGGGCGAGCGCTGCCTGCGGAAATGCGTTCGGCGCAATATCTCCTGTCGCAATGGTTTGACCATATCAGGAACAATCTGGACACGACCCGGCTGGGCATTCTGGCCGCAGCGGCGCTGCTTCTGGTCATCGTGCTCATTCCAGGTCATCGCTCACTGCGCCGTTTCGAGGGACGTCCGTTGATCGAGGCGCCGGAAGGCAAGACGGAAGCGCCGAGGCCGACACGGCTGAAGCGGGCTCTGGCGGCTTTGCGCGTCACGCTGATCTGGGCCGTGGTGCCCATCATTGTCAGCACCGGCTTTTACAATCTCTTCGATTCGCTCGGTCTGCTGACGGACCGCATCGAGAATATCGTGCGCTCCGTGCTGTTCGGCATTGCCTTCGTGGCGTTCGCGCATGGCCTGGCCGATGGCCTGCTGGGACCGGATGATCCGCAATGGCGGCTGATTGATGTGGATGACCGCACGGCATCGAAAATCACCAGTCTCGCCCGGGTATTCACAGGCGTCATCGTTGTTGGAAAAACGCTGGAGGCCGTCAATCAGGCGATCTACGCTGTGCTCCCCGTCAGCGTTGCGACCAAGGCCATCTTTGCCGTGCTGGGCGGGCTGGCCATCCTCTACACCCTGCGCGGATTGCGCCAGCCTGAACTTGAAGACGAGGCTGACCAACCCCTTGCTGCCGCGGCGCAGATCCCGGGAAATATCAACGGTGCGCTGCGCATGGGCGCGTTCGTCACCGCCGCCGCCATCCTGCTGCCGGTGCTGTTCGGTTACATATCGCTGGGCTCGTTCATGGCGGATCAGGTGATCTGGATCGTCATGGTCGGCGCTATCCTGACGATCCTGATCGTGCTGGTCGATGAATACATCGGCCATGGCGTATCGCCTGACGGAGTTGTCGGCAAACAGGTCATGGCACAGGTCGGCCTGAGCAAAAGCTCGCTCAAGCAGATCAGCATACTCTCCAACGGCTTCTTCCGGCTCGTGCTCTTCATTGCAGCAGCCATGTTCGTGCTGGCTCCGTGGGGTCTCGACGGGGGTGACACGGTCGGC
>CAXTUM010000184.1:0-5942 GCA_964247205.1 uncultured Beijerinckiaceae bacterium | reverse complement strand
TTGCGAAATTCCGGCTGACCGTGCCCGCTGCTTGAAGGCCTCAAGCCATGGCCCGAACGCAGCAGCGGTGCTGCCGCAGGCTTGCGCATGCGCTTGTGAAAGACTGCCGAAAGAGCCGAGAATAGCCCCGAAAAGGGCGGCGCGGATGGAGAGAGACCGTGTCATGCGGAAGTACCCCTGAGCAAGAGCGTGCGGACTGAATCACACGTTTGAGAGGCTAGCACAATTGTGGCGGAAGGGAGAATGTTTGCAGTCTGACGCATTTTCTCAGCTTGAAAGCCGCAGCTTCGTCATCTTGCTTGCGATCTCGCGAAAGGCATTGAGCAATCCTGCCGTATTGTCCACCCGGTAATAATCCCCGGGATTGGAAGCGCAATCCTGCAGAAGCGGCTCATTGCCTTCGATCACCCGGATCGTGAAGATTCGGATGTTGCCGCTCTTCGAATTGCGGCAAAGCTCCCGCATGTCGGCGTCCATCTGGACAGGGGTCTGAGCGAACCGGTCTTCCGTGTTCATTCCGTCGGTCAGGAATACCATCATCCGTATGGCCCGACCGGCAACAGTTGATGAGGCGTCGCCCATCGGCCTTCCGGGCGTCAGGACATTGTTGCCCCATGCCAGCCCAATGGTGGTGTTGGTGTTGCCCTCCGGGACCAACGCATTGATGCGGGCCTTGACGGCGGCAATATTGGTATCGAGCCCGCTGATTGGCTGCAGATTTGGCCACTTGCAGGTTTGAAAAGCGGGATAGGCCTCCTCCGGTTTGCCCGGTGTCGGGTTGGTATTCTTGGTGTTATGCGGCTTGTCGCGATCCATGACGCAGCCGTTCCAGGTTGCCTTGTCGGCATTTTCTGAAGGAATGGGTTGACCTGACCTGAAGTCCATCCAGCTGGCATTGGCATTGCTGACGGGCAGGCGGACCTGGGTGGCAAACGGCACAACGGCGAATGCCACCTCGCTGCCCGCTGATTTGGCTGCATTGACGGTATCCACCAGTTCGTTTGCCGCCACTTTCAATGTCGCCATCTTGCCGAGCGCGGCCATGGAGCCCGTGCTGTCGAGCACCAGCGCGATTTCAAGGCGGGTTGATCCGATCGGGATACTGGCCTGGGCCACCACCGGAATGTTGTCGCGCCCTGTAAAGGTACCAAAGAGACTCTTGACCGAGCCTGTCGCCTTGGCTTCGAGCTTGGTGTTGGTCTGGACGAGTTCGACGGCTTTGATCAATGCTGCGTCATCGGCAGACAGATGGTTCTGCAATGACCGGCTCACCTCGCTCACGGTCACTTTGCGACCGGTGAGCAGCACATCCTTGCCAGCCTGCAGAACAGCAGAGTCCAGAGCGGACTGAAGCGATGTTTTGGCATTGCTGGCGCGGGAGTAGTCCATCGCCACACCCGAGCACGCCAGAATGGTGGTCAGGGAGAGGGCAAATGCAATGGCGACGCCGCCTGTCTCATCCCGATGAAAGCACTTGAGAAAGCTCATGATTCACGGATTCCCCAACCCAGAACAACATGATGTTTTTCCGCGAAAGGCGTATCCAGCCGGTTAATGCCGTTACCGTTGCCATGGAAATCTGCCGGATTGGTTATCCCCTCATTAAATTCCGCGGTCACATCGGGTGTATGCAATCACTGTCTGCTTGCCTCTCGATTCCGCCGGGAACTTCGCGTAGAGGCTTGCCGCATGACGACAGATGCTTCCATCCTGCACCCCGATCTGACACCTTTCCTCACGGAATCCATGCCAAAGCTCCGTGGCAGGATGCTGCCCAACCAGCCGATGGCGCCGCTGACATGGTTCCGAGTGGGAGGTCTCGCCCAGTTGCTGTTCACTCCCGCCGACGAGGAGGATCTTGCGTATTTCCTGTCGAAGCTGCCTGAGGATATCGCCGTCACGACAGTGGGTGTCGGGTCCAACCTGATCGTGCGTGACGGCGGGCTGGATGGCGTTGTCATTCGCCTCTCGCCCAAGGGGTTTGGCCAGGCGGATTACGTCGGCAAGAGCCGGATCAATGTCGGTACAGCCGTGCTGGACAAAAAGCTCGCAGAAGCCGCGTTGCAGCATAAAGTCGGCGGGCTGGAGTTTTTCTACGGAATTCCTGGCTCCGTCGGCGGTGCGCTTCGCATGAACGCCGGCGCCAATGGCGGCGAAACGAAGGACGTTCTGGTCTATGCCACCGGCGTCAACCGTGATGGCGATTTCGTGACGTTTCCCAATGAGGAGATGCAATTCGCCTACCGCACATGCGGCGTGCCGGCGGATGTGATCTTCACCTCGGCGCTCTTCGCGGGAACGCGCGAGGAAGAAGCCGTCATCCGCGAGCGGATGGACATCGTGCAGCAGCATCGCGAGACGGCGCAGCCCATCCGCGAAAAGACGGGCGGTTCGACCTTCAAGAACCCGCCGGGCCATTCCGCCTGGAAGCTGGTGGATGAAGCGGGCTGCCGGGGCCTCAGGGTGGGCGGCGCGCAGGTTTCGGATATGCACTGCAACTTTCTGATCAACACCGGTAATGCAACTGCGGCAGATATCGAAGGACTTGGCGAGGAAGTCCGCCGCCGGGTGAAGGATGCCAGCGGCGTGGAGTTGCAGTGGGAGATCAAGCGGGTGGGGCAGGCGGCATGAGGCCGGCAGCTGCCGAACAGTCCGGCTGCAGTCCAGTCATGACAATCCTGCACCGCTCTTAACCCCTTCTTAACCACTCCCGACCGAGGGTCAGGCATGATTTTCCGTGCGCATTCGCGCCTGTCACGGAGCCCTGAACGATGACCAGACATGTTGCCGTCCTGATGGGCGGCTGGGCCGCCGAGCGTCCCGTCAGCCTCAAGACAGGGGCGGGATGCGCCAAGGCTCTGGAGAGCGTCGGGTACCGTGTCACGGCGCTGGATGTCACCCCCAATGTCGTTGCTGACCTTCAGGCTCTCAAGCCGGACGTTGCTTTCAACGCCATGCATGGTCCGTTCGGGGAGGATGGCTGCATGCAGGGCATTCTGGAGATGCTGCGCCTACCTTACACCCATTCCGGCGTGCTGGCCTCGGCGCTTGCGATGCGCAAGGACCGCGCCAAGGTGGTGGCGTCAGCCGCAGGGGTTCTGGTGGCCGAAGGAATCACGGTCTCGCGCTTCGAGGTTGCAAAGCGCCATGTCATGGAACCGCCCTATGTGGCCAAACCGGTCGGCAACGGCTCGTCATTCGGTGTCTTCATCGTCAAGGAAGGGCGCTCCCATCCGCCGCAGGAGCTGAACGATCCGTCTTGGCCATTGGGTGAAGAGATGCTGGTCGAAAGATTCGTGCCGGGCCGCGAGCTGACATGCGCTGTGATAGGCGAAAAGTCCGGCTCTCGTGCGCTCGGCGTGATCGAGATCGTCTCCAATGTCGGTGACTTCTATGATTACGATGCGAAATATGCGCCGGGAGGATCAACCCACGTTCTTCCGGCAAAAATTAAACCAAATGTTTACCAAATAGTTCAACAACAGGCGGTGATGGCGCACGATGCGCTTGGCTGCCGTGGCGTCAGCCGGTCCGACTTCCGCTACGACGATGAGACCGACACGCTCATCTGGATGGAAGTCAACACCCAGCCCGGCATGACCGAGACATCGCTCGTTCCTGAGTTAGCCGCCCATGCGGGCATGTCCTTTGGTGAGTTGGTGCAATGGATGGTGGAAGACGCCTCCCTGGATCGTTGAGAGAGTGGCTTTCGCCGCGCATCAATGATGCGGCGCAGCCAACCTTCGACGATGGCCTGTCGAGCAGGAAGACTGCCTTCGCATTCGCGCGGAGCGGTTTCCGGCTGGGCTCGCTCCACCTTCCCGTTCGCCGTGGCGCGGGGACACTGGCCACATTCACCTTTCTTGCTGCCATGGGCGCCGTCGGCTGGTTCGCAGGCGGCCATCAGGACGCCGTAAGGCGCGAGCATGGCGGCGTGATGGATATTGCCGCTCGTGCTTTTGGCTTTCCGATCCGCAGTGTCGATGTGACCGGCGTCAAGGAACTGACGAAAGAGGAAATCCTTGCGGCCTCGGGCATGGCCCCCTCTGGTTCACTCCTTTTTCTCGACCTGGCTGCAGTCCGGGCCAATGTGAAGGCGTTGCCGCTTGTGGCGGAAGCGACGGTCCGCAAGCTTTACCCCGACCGTGTCGATATCCGGATTGTCGAGCGCGAACCCTTTGCGCTCTGGCAGCAGGACGGCACGATCAATGTGGTCTCCGCCGATGGCACTGTGATCGACAGCCTGCGTGACAAACGCTACCTCCGCCTGCCGCATGTCGTGGGACCCGGTGCCCGGTTGCGCGTCAGGGAATATGCCGAGATTCTCGACGGTGTGCCGGAACTGCGCAATCAAATCCGCGCGGGCACGCTCGTTTCCGAACGCCGCTGGAACATCAAGCTGACCAACGGCGTCGATGTGAAGCTGCCGGAGGACAAGCCTGTCGAAGCCTTGCGGGAACTCGCCCGTCTCAACCGCGAGTCGCAGGTGCTGTCGAAAGATATCATCGCCATCGACATGCGTGTCGCCGGCCGCGTCGCCTTCCGTCTCAGCGAGGAATCCGCTGCCGCCCGGCGGGAATATTTCGACAAGACATTGCCGAAAATAAAGGGCCGCGCATGAGCAGCTTTTCGCACGGCATGACTCCCAAGATGCGGCCCCTCTCCGCCCGCAAGAGCGCTATCCTGACAGTTCTCGATGTCGGCACCACCAAGGTGAGCTGCGTCATAGCCAAGCTGGAACCCGCCGATGCGGTGGATGCAGGGCGCGGGCGCACGCACCGTTGCCGTGTGCTCGGCATCGGTCATCAGCGCTCACGTGGCGTGAAGGGCGGCGTCATCACCGACATGGATGAGGTCGAACGTTCTGTCCGCGCCTCCATCGATGCAGCCGAGCGCATGGCTGGACTGACGGTCGAAAGTGTTGTGGTCGCCATGACAGGCGGACGCATAGGATCGCAGCATTTCATGGCGGAAGTATCCACCTCCGGGCGCGCCATTCAGGAACGGGATGTCGAGCGCGCGATGGATTCCGCCACCGCTCAGTCCATTGGGCAGGGCAGGGCTGTTCTGCACGCCATTCCAACGGCGTACCGGCTGGACGGCAGGGCAGCGGTGAAAGAGCCGCGCGGCATGATCGCCGAGCGTTTATCCGTTGATATGCATGTCGCCAGCAGCGATACGGCTGCGGCCCGTAACCTGATGCTGGCCATCGAGCGTGGCCACCTTGAAGTGGAGGCTATGGTTGCGACGCCTTATGCAGCCGGTCTTTCTGTACTTGATGAAGACGAAGCCGAGATGGGCGTCACCGTCGTGGATTGCGGCGGCGGCACCACCAGTTTTGCCGTCTTCTCCGGCGGGCATCTCCAGCACGTCGATGCCATCGCCGTTGGCGGCCACCATGTAACGATGGATATCGCACGCGGCCTCTCCATGCGGCTGGAAGATGCGGAGCGGCTGAAGGGTCTGGCCGCCTCCTGCTTCGATGATTCTGCCGCTGACCGCGAGATGATCACCATCCCGCAGGTGGGTGACGATGAGAGGGCGACGGCGGCTTATGTGCCGCGCTCGCATGTCACGCGCATTGTTCGGCCACGCGTTGAGGAAATTCTTGAACTTGTGCGCGATCGCCTGCGCAATGCCGGTTTCGGAGCTGTCCTGAACCGCAGCGTCGTGCTCACAGGCGGTGCCTCCCAGCTCACCGGGCTCGTACCTCTGGCGCAAGGCATGCTCTCCCGGCAGGTGCGTCTTGGCCGCCCGATGGCGATCAAGGGCATGCCCGAATCGGCCAAGAGTCCGGCATTTGCCGCGACAGTCGGCCTTCTGATTTATCCGCAGGTGGCGGGCCTTGAACATCTTGGCGTTGGCCAAGGTGGCGCAATGCAGGCCACCGGCACCGACGGCTACCTGTCCCGCATGGGCCGGTGGCTCAAAGACAGTTTCTA
>CAXTUM010000183.1:0-5947 GCA_964247205.1 uncultured Beijerinckiaceae bacterium | reverse complement strand
ATCATGCCGCCATCGGACGGCACGCAATGGCTCGCAAGCATGATTGGCGCACCTGCCGGCCTGTTGCTGGCGCATGGTCTGGCGCGCTGGGACCACCGGCGAAAGGGCAATTCCGGACGGGGCGGCGGTTTGGTGTCGGATGATCCCCGGTCCGTGGTGCGCGGCTTGGCGCTTCTCATCGCCGGATCTGCACTGGCCTTTGCCGCACTGGATCAGGCAAAGCTGGAAATCATCCGTCTGCTGTCCTTGAGTTCCGGCACGAGCATGATGCTGGCAGCTGGCCTCGCCTTGCCGGCCATTCTGGTGGGCGGCCTCCGGGCAAGCATCATGCAGGCGGCGCTTCTGGCATTGGCAACTGTCATTGCGCTGAGCCTGATGCTGGGCATCGGCCTCGTGCATCTGGGCGCCCTGCCCCTGCCAGGACTGAGCGAGGTTTCAACCCTGACAGCCATTGCGGAAGCACGCGGCCGCTGGACGATCACAACACCGCTGCAGCTCCTGACATGGCCTGACTTGTCATCGGTCTTTCAGGGAGAGGGAATGAAAAGCTTCACCCTGTCTGCATTGACTGCCAGCGGCATAGCACTGGCCTTGTCCCCGGGAGTGGCGGTCCGCCGCAGAAGCCTGACAGGGATGGCGGTGGCAGGAACAATCATCCTGCCGCTCACTGTCATGGCAATCGCAGGTTACGCCATCGAGGCGGCTGCCAGCAATTTTGTCGGAGCCATGATCACCAGACCACCCGCCGCTCTTGTGGAGAGTGCCCGCCTCGGCCTTGTCGGCATTTGCGGGACTATCCCGGACACGGCGGAAGCTTTGCGCGTGGCATGCGGTGTCTCTCCGCGCGATGCGGTTACGCTGGCCTGGAGCCAGGTCAGCCTTGCGCCGGCTTTCCTCCGCTCGGGCCTGAGCGCAGCTTTCGGCTATACCGCCGCCGTCAGCATGACCATCGGGATCCTCTCGCTGGCATGGATGATGGCAACGGCGACGCTTGGCCTCGCGCTAGCGTCAAAGGGTCTGGGGCTGTATGTCCTGGCGCGCAAATATCAGGCGGCAGGGCTTGCGAGCCTGCGCCTGGGTCTTGTTCGGCTGGCAGCGCTTATTCTGGCCGTGGCCTTCACAATCCCGGCTGCCGTTCATGCCGCGATCAATGAAAACATTATACTGGGCGGACTGGCCATCGGTTGCAGCCTGTCACTTGCACTCGGGCTATGGTCGGTCATTGGGACACCCGCAAACCAGCCCTTTACCGAACCACCTGCGCCAGCAACCAGGTCCCGCAAGCCGAAACCTGCAGCCTTATCCGGCGGCGAGCCTGCGTAGGGCCTGCGCACCCCGCAACACGCCCCAGAGCGCATAGACGACATTGCCCAGAACCAGCGCCAGAGCCAGCATCAGCCAAGCCCAGGGCCGCCAGCGCTCAATGGCTGCAATGATCACGCCCGTGATGATGAATCCCGCATAGAGATCGACCAGCGTCACCACACCCCATGGATTGGCGGTGACCTGAACGACCGAGGTCCAGAAATCAGCCTTGCCGAAAGCCCAGACGATGGCGGCGGCGAGGGCGATGCCGGGGATGGCAAAGGCGAGCTTGAGCATGCGGGTTCTCCTCACCTGTTTACGGAAGAAGGGCCGAGTTGGACGCACTTCTCACCACCAGCCAGCGGTACGCCCGAAATACCACATTGCGAATGGCAGAACGGCAAAAGCCAGACCGCGCCCGATCTTCTTGCCGAGCCTTTCGACGGAATCATCGTCTTCTGGCTTGTTCAGACCGCGCGACGCCGTATCCATTGCGGTGCCGCCCAGCGTTTCGCCCTCGCGGGACAGGCGTTCGAGATCGCGCTTGGCTTGTTCGCTCACACGATCTCCGGGTTGGTTCACGAGATCGTCCTCACATCCACGAACCGCCCTGCCACAGCCGCCGCCGCCGCCATCTGCGGCGAGACCAGATGCGTGCGGCCCTTGTAGCCTTGCCGCCCCTCGAAGTTGCGGTTTGACGTCGAGGCGGCGCGCTGGCCGGGCTTCAACTGATCGGGATTCATGCCGAGACACATGGAACAGCCGGGCTCGCGCCACTGGAAGCCAGCCTTGAGGAATATCTTGTCGAGGCCCTCGGCTTCTGCCTGCTCCTTCACGAGGCCGGAGCCCGGGACGATCATGGCATAATCCAGACGGCCGTTGACTGTCTTGCCCTCGACGATTTTGGCAACAGCCCGCAGATCCTCGATGCGGCCATTGGTGCAGGAGCCGATCCAGACGACATCGAGATCGATGTCGGTGATCTTCGTACCCGCCTTGAGACCCATGTATTCCAGCGCCCGCTGCTTGGAGAGGCGCTTGCCTTCATCCGCGATCAGGGCCGGATCCGGCACCATGCCGCTGACCGAGATCACGTCTTCCGGGCTGGTGCCCCAGGACACGATGGGCGGCAGATCATTGGCGTTCAGGATCAGATGCCGGTCGAAATTCGCGCCTGGCTCGGAATACAGCGTCTCCCAGTAGCGCTGCGCAGCATCCCAGGCCTTGCCTTTAGGGGCCTTGGGCCGACCTTTCAGGTAGGCGTAAGCCTTCTCATCAGGTGCGATCATGCCGGCGCGGGCACCGCCCTCGATCGTCATATTGCAGACCGTCATGCGGCCTTCCATCGACAGCGCCCGGATGGCGGAGCCGCCGAATTCAATCACAGAACCCGTACCGCCCGCCGTTCCGATCTCGCCGATGATCGCGAGCACGATATCCTTCGCGGTCACGCCCTTCTCCAGCGAGCCGTCAATCTCCACCATGAAGTTCTTGGCTTTCTTCTGGATCAGAGTCTGAGTCGCAAGCACATGCTCCACCTCGGAGGTGCCGATGCCATGGGCCAGCGCGCCAAAAGCGCCATGCGTCGAGGTGTGGCTGTCACCGCAGACGATGGTGGTTCCAGGCAGCGTGAAGCCCTGCTCGGGACCCACGACATGGACGATGCCCTGGCGCTTGTCCGTCTCGTTGAAATACTCGATCCCGAAATCCTTGGCGTTCTTGGCCATGGTTTCCACCTGAATGCGGCTCTCCGCATCCTCGATGCCCTTTGTGCGGTCGGTGGTCGGCACGTTATGGTCCACGACAGCCAGCGTCTTCTCCGGCGAGCGCACCTTGCGCTTGGCCATGCGCAAGCCCTCGAAAGCCTGCGGAGATGTCACTTCATGCACGAGATGCCGGTCGATATAGAGCAGGCAGGTTCCATCCGCCTGTTCATCCACCAGATGGTCGTCCCAGATCTTGTCGTAGAGCGTGCGTGGCTGCATGGGGGTCCCCGATCAGAAAAATGCCGTTGGGGGGAGATAGCTGGAAACAACCCAGCCATGCAACTCTGTTTGAGATGTCCCGGGACACCGCACTTTGATGCTGCAGGGCGATGGTGTATAGAACCCGCCAAGTCCGACGGCTCCAGATGGCCGAACCGCCGGTTTGCAAGACGAACCCGAACGGCAGAAATCATCCAAGTTTCCCATGAGCACAGAGCTTTCAACGCCTTCTCCGGCCGCGGCCTTGCCGACGCCGCCTTCAGCAGCCCCTGATGATGATCATCATGGCCATGACAGCCACCACAAGGCGGGATTCGCCGGGCTGGCGCTGGGTTCCGTTGGGGTCGTCTACGGCGATATCGGCACAAGTCCGCTCTACGCGCTGAAGGAATCGCTGCATCACACGGCCAAGGACGGCATTGTGACCAGCGGCGAGGTGATCGGCGTTGTTTCGCTGCTGATCTGGGCCCTGATCATCGTCGTCACGCTGAAATACGTCGTTTTCATCATGCGCGCCGACAACAAGGGCGAAGGCGGAACGCTGTCACTCATGGCGCTGGCGCAGTCAAAGCTTGGCCGGAACATGGGCCCTGTTTTCCTGCTTGGCGTGATCGGAGCCGCGCTTTTCTACGGCGACTCGATCATCACGCCGGCTATCTCGGTCCTTTCTGCGGTGGAAGGGCTTAAGCAGATCGATTCGGTCAAGGACACCTGGATCGCTTCAGACCGTTATATCGTGATCTTTGCCGTGATCATTCTGATCGGCCTCTTCGCGGTTCAAAGCCGCGGCACTGGCAAGGTTGCGATGTTCTTTGGCCCTATCATGCTTGTCTGGTTCCTGACGCTGGCCGTGCTGGGAATCATGCATATCGGCGATGATCTCTCCATCCTCAAGGCGTTCAGCCCTTACTATGCAGCCTATTTCCTGACCAATCACGGCATGATCGGCCTGATTGTTCTGGGGTCCGTGTTTCTCGCAGTGACCGGCGCAGAAGCGCTTTACGCCGATATGGGCCATTTCGGGCGCAATCCGATCCGTGCGGCCTGGCTGGCGCTGGTTTTTCCGGCACTGGTGCTGAACTATCTCGGACAGGGGGCACTGATCCTGAAAAACCCGGCAGCCATGTCGGACAAGAATTTCAGCCCCTTCTACGCCATGGCGCCGGAATGGCTGCTGGTGCCCTTCATCGGCCTGGCGCTCCTGGCGACCGTGATCGCGAGTCAGGCCGTCATCACGGGCGCATTCTCGCTCACCCAGCAGGCGGTGCAGCTTGGCTTGCTGCCGCGCCTTGAAATCCGCCACACATCCGAAACACAGCGCGGGCAGATTTATCTGCCGCAAATCAACTGGCTCCTTATGATTGGCGTTCTGGTGCTGGTCGTTCTGTTCAAGAACTCGTCATCCCTTGCCAATGCCTATGGCATCGCTGTCACCGGCGCGATGCTGGCGGATGCAGGCCTGTTCTACATTGTCACACGCCATGTCTGGGGCTGGAAACCGTGGCAGTCTTTCATGGTCGTCACGCCATTCATCATCGTCGATTTCGTCTTCTTCGGCGCCAACCTGCTGAAACTGCTGGACGGCGCCTATATGCCTCTGATCTTCGGTGCGATCCTGATCATCCTGATGTGGACTTGGGTTCGCGGTTCCCGCATCGTCTACAACAAGGAGCGCAAGGACAGCCTGCCCGTGGCCGATCTGTTCCGCATGCTCGAGAAATCCCAGCCAGTGCGGGTCAAGGGCACCGCCGTGTTCCTGACGAGCGATCCCGAGAACGCGCCAGGCGCATTGCTGCACAATCTCAAGCACAACAAGGTGCTGCATCAGAGGAACATCATCCTCACGATCAAGACCCTGGACATCCCTTGGGTGCCTGAGCACGAGCAGATCAAGATCACGCCGATCTGCAACGATGAGGTGACGCGCATTATCGCCAAGGTGGGCTACATGCAGAGCCCGCGCGTGCCGCGGATCCTCACGATGGCCAGACGCCACGGGCTCGATTTCGATATCATGCAGACGTCGTTCTTCCTCGGAAGACGCACGATCAAGGCATCGGCTGCTTCGGGAATGCCGGCCTGGCAGGACAATATCTTCATTTTTCTCACGCGTATGGCGACCAACGCCACAGACTTCTTCCACATCCCGACGGGGCGGGTGGTGGAGCTTGGCAGTCAGGTGACGGTGTAGGGCTTCCACAAACCACGCAACTTGTGCCATTCTGCATGGCAGGAGAAGCCGATGGCGCTGCGCAAGTTGCATCAGATGGATGTGGAGGAATACCTGCTCTGGGAGTCAGAGCAGGAGGTCCGACATGAACTGGTCAATGGCGTTCCGCAGATGATGGTGGGCGGCACGCTCGGGCATGACGTCGTGAAGACGAATGCAATGATATTTCTGGGAAACAAACTGCGCGGCTCTCGCTGCCGGGTTCATTCCTCTGATGTGAAAATTCGCTGCCTCAACGACAACATCCGCTATCCGGATATCACCATTGCGTGCGGCCCTGTGGTGCCAACCGATCTGATGTACAGCGACCCCCGCGTCGTCTTCGAGGTTCTGTCGCCCAGCACCCGCACAACCGACTTTCTCATCAAGCTTCGTGACTACAAGACGATCTCAACGCTAACGGTTTACGTCATCCTGTGGCAGGATG
>CAXTUM010000182.1:0-5965 GCA_964247205.1 uncultured Beijerinckiaceae bacterium | reverse complement strand
TGGAGCCGCCGACGATGCCGTTGACATTGGCGACCGAACCATTGGTGGCGACAGCGGTCGAGACCAGCTTGTCCGTGGAGATCGCATTCGCGATCATGCCGCCAACGGGATAATAGGTGCCTGCCGTGCCGCCTGTGCCGATGCGGAAGAATTGCTGCTGGGCGATGGCCGCCCCTGCGACGGCAAAAGCCGAAGCGGCAAGCGCGGTGGCGAGAAGTATGCGGCGGTTCGACATGAGGGGCTCCCGGATACGGCAGCGTCCGGCTGCCTGAGCTCAAGACATGGCAGGAAAAACGGGCTTGCGCCAGAGGGTCGGTCAGATGCCGTAGATCGATGCCAGCGTCAGCAGCGGCGGCATGCTGGTCTTGAAAAAGATCATGGCGAGAAAGGCCGCCTGCAACAGCTCCAGCCGTGACCGTGTGCCCCTGTAGGGCATGTCACCACCGGTTTCAGCCGCTCTGCGCATTGCCGGCAGCATGAAACTCTCCGCGATCTGGAACGAGACAGCAACAGCAACGAAGCCCGCAAACGTGCCCCAGCTGTACGGAAAGGCCGCAAGAGCCCCGATGCTCGCGAGGATGGCCGCAAGCTGATAGGTGCGGTCCGTATGGGCGATATCGTAGAGTGCGGTCTCGGGATTGGTCATCGGGGCTTTCCCGCGCACCAGAATGGTCGTCAGCACCACTCCAAAGGCCGAAGCGGCGCAAAGCAGCGAGACCACGATCTGAATGACTGTCCACGAAGCAGCGGGCATGATGGATTAACTCCTCGTCAGCCATCACAAGCACGCCCTGCAGGGTAACGGAATCTTAACCTTGATGATTGGTTAACACCGTGCCAGTCCTCGCGCATGCCAAGCTCCCAGGAAAAGCCCGGACCAGATGAAATCGAACGCTATGCCCGCCACATCGTTTTGCGCGGCGTGGGCGGGCCGGGACAAGCCAGGCTGAGGGCTGCCCGCGTGCTGGTGATCGGCGCAGGCGGGCTTGGTTCCCCGGTGATCCAGTATCTGGCTGCGGCTGGCGTGGGCACGATCGGTATCGTCGATGACGACACAGTCTCGCTGTCAAATCTGCAGCGGCAGGTCGTGCACGGGACGCCCGATATCGGCATGCCCAAGACGAAAAGCGCTCAGGCTGCTGTTGCCCGCCTCAATCCGCATGTTGCGGTTGAGACGCACGCTCTGCGCCTGACCGAAGGCAATGCGATGAACCTGATCAGCCGCTATGATATCATCGCCGACGGATCCGACAATTTCGATACGCGGTATGCTGTCTCGGACGCCTGCTTTCATGCCGGCAAGCCCCTGGTCACGGCCAGCGTCAATGAATTCGATGGTTCCATCACCACAATCCGCGCGCATGAGACAGCGCCAGATGGCAAACTCAACCCCACGTACCGCTGCCTGTTCCCGGAAAAACCATCTGCCGGAATCATTCCGACCTGCGCCGAAGCGGGTGTTATGGGTGCGCTCACGGGACTTGTGGGCGCTATGCAGGCCATGGAAGTCATCCGCGAGATCACGGGGTTCGGCGAGGGGCTCGTCGGGCGGTTGCTGTTGATCGATGCGATGTATCTGCGCTTCGAAACAGTCACCTACGCTTGGGACCCCGCCAATCCTTTGAATGGCGCGGCATCCAGTCCCTGAATCAGGTCTTGCCCTGAATCAGGTCTTGCCTTCGAGCTGCGCTTTCAGCGCTGCCAGCTGGGCGAAGGGTGAGTTGGGATCAGGCTGACGCTCACGCGGCTTCTCGCTGGAATACATGGCAGGGCGCTGATCACGGTCGCGGCGCGGCCCGTCCTGACGGTCGCGGGAGGGGCGGTTGTCGTCGCGCTTGCCATCGAAGGGGCGTTTGCCGCCAAAAGGACGCTTGCCTTCGGATTGTTTGGCATCCCCGCCTTCCTGCTTGTCGCGGTTCTGCCACGGCTTTCTGCCGCCGCCAGAATTTCCGCCTCCTGCTGGTCTCTCACTGCTCTGGCCATCACCTTGCGGCCTGTTGCGGCGGGAATCACGCCGTTCCGGACGCGGCGCTGCCGGATCAGCGGCAACTGCCGCCTGCCCCTCGGGCTTGCTTGCGTCACGGCGATGTCCACCACGGCTTCTGTCTCGCGCCGGACGCTGCTCGCGGTCGAACCGGGCAGGACGCCAGACATCGACCAGCTCTGGCTCGAGAACCGGCAGGACCTCTGCAACGGGCACGGCCTCTGCAACCGTATCGGCTTCAACGGCTGATGTCTCGACAGCCTCCGGGGGTTCTTCCGCAGGCGTCTCCGCCGCAAGTTCCTCGACCGTTGGCGCTTCTTCAGCCGATGGCGCGGCCACTACGGCTTCGGTTTCCATTGCAACGGCCTGGCTATCGGCCTCGGCTGTCTCGGGCATTTCAACCGCAACAGCAGCAATCTCGGTCGGTGGCGTCTCCATCACGCTTCCGACGCCCTCGGATGCGGCCACAACCACCAGCGGTGCAGCAGCGGAGACCACCAGCGGAATGACAGGAACATCCTTCATGGCGGGCCGCTTTTCCATGCGGTAACCAAGGCCTTTGAGCACAGCCGCGAAATCCTCGCCTGCACAGCCCGCAAGCGACGTCATCGCACCGGTCACGGTGAAGCCATCGCCCATGAAAGCTCCGGCTGGAGCTGTGCCGGGCGTCAGGCCCGGACGGAAGGCGATGGCGGGCCGGATCAGGTCCGCCAGCCGCTCGAGGATATCGACGCGGATGGCGCGGGGCCCGCACACCCGGTAACCCGCCGCCCGGTACAGCGCTTTCTGGATAGTTTCATCCACCGGAATGGAGGTGCGCCCGGACGAGGCGAGATGCGCGATATCATCCAGACCTTTCACCTCGATGCCGCCATGTTTGAGCGCCCAGAGCTGCGCCGCCAGTGCGCGCGGCGCAGGTTTCAGCAGAATTGGTGTCGTGATGTGATAGGCTCCAAAGCGGACGCCCAGCTTGCGCAGGTTGGCGCGGGCATCCTGCTCCAGGGTTTTCACCTCGGCCTGCACCACGGCGCGGTCAAGCACTCCCAGATGTTCGGCCAGCTGATAGGCGATGCCCCGGCTGATGCCTTCAAGCCCGACACCGCTTTCCAGCGTGAGCAATGGTCCAAGCAGCTTGTGGATATGGGCTTTAAGCCAGAGCGTCAGGCGTGCATCGACGCCGTCCCGCGCTGCACCGCTCAGTTGCTCGTCCGCGAGAAGCACAAACCGCGGTTCCAGCACCTTTTCCCCGGCCTGCAGTTTGGCGACAGGCTCGCCGATCCAGCGGATCGCGCCATCCAGCGCCAGGGCAAAAGCGTCATCGGGCGCAGCTGACAGCTTTGTTGCGCGCGATTCAATTTCGCTGGCCAGCGCTTTGAGCGCGGCAGCAGACAGCGCCTTGGCTTCCGCGCCGGTTGCGCCTGCCTCCGGCGTGAAGCGGAATCCCTGCAGCCGCCCCACGGGCTGGCCCTCCACGGTGACTTCACCTGTTGCGGTCACTTCGGCTTCAAGCATCGTGTTCTCTCTCAGGCGGCGCATCAGAACGCTGGTGCGTCTGTCGACGAAACGCGCTGTCAATTTCTCGTGAAGCGCATCCGACAGCTTGTCCTCTATCGCGCGCGTGACGCCCTGCCAATGGAGGGGATGCGCCAACCAGTCGCGATTGGCGCAAAAAGTCCATGTTCTGACCTGCGCAATGCGCGCCGACAGCGTATCCATGTCACCATCGATGCGATCACACAGGTTCACCTGCTTCTGGAACCAGTCTTCCGGGATCGCGCCCTTCTCCTGCACGAAGCCAAAAATCTGCCCCACAAGCTCGGCATGGGCGTTAGGTGCGACCTTCCGATAATCTGGCAAGGCGCAAAGCTCCCAGAGGCGGGCAACACCATCCCGCGATTGCATCAAGGCGCGGACATCCGGGTCGGCTGCCGCCAGATCGAAGACGATTTCATCGTCGGCGCGCGGCGCACGCACCAGACCGTCTTCAACGGGTGACACTGCAAGGCTTTGCCTCAGAAGGTCGGCAGAACGCAGATCGATATCGGGATTGCGCCAGTGAATCATCCTGACAGGATCAAAAATATGGTTCTCCAGATCCTCGATCAGTTGCGGATCGAACGGGCGGCAGCGCCCGGAAGTGCCGAATGTCCCATCGCGGAGATGCCGACCGGCGCGGCCTGCGATCTGGCCGAACTCCGCTGTCATCAGACGGCGGTGATAATGCCCGTCAAACTTGCTGTCTCCGGCGAAAGCCACATGGTGGATATCGAGATTGAGACCCATGCCGATAGCGTCAGTGGCAATGATGTGATCGACATCGCCTGACTGGAACAGTTCGACCTGCGCATTGCGCGTGCGCGGGCTGAGCGCGCCCAGCACCACTGCCGCCCCACCGCGCTGGCGGCGGATCAATTCGGCGATGGCGTAAACCTCGTCCTGCGAGAATGCCACGATGGCCGAGCGCGACGGCAGGCGTGTCAGCTTTTTCTCACCGGCATAGACGAGTTTAGACAATCGCGGCCGCGCCACGATATTCGCACCCGGCATAAGCCGTTCCACCAGCGGCTTCATGGTGGCGGAACCGATGACCAGCGTCTCCTCGCGTCCGCGACGGTTCAACAGATGATCCGTGAATACATGCCCACGGTCGAAATCCGCAGCAAGCTGGATCTCGTCGATGGCCACGAACGCCACATCCAGATCGCGCGGCATGGCTTCCGCCGTCGCCACCCAGTATCGCGGATTGGCGGGCTTGATCTTCTCCTCGCCCGTGATCAGCGCCACGGATTCGACGCCGACTTTCTCGACCACACGGTTGTAGACCTCGCGCGCCAGCAGCCGCAGCGGCAAGCCAATGAGGCCGGAGGAATGCGCCACCATGCGTTCGATCGCGAGGTGGGTCTTTCCGGTGTTGGTGGGCCCCAGAACAGCGGTGACGCCTCGGGCGCGCACCTGTGGAGCAAGCGACAGGGATGGCATATTGACTTTCAGCGGCACGGGTTGGCGACAGGCGTCCCCCGTTGGCACAGGCGTTTTATCCCGGAAAGCCGTGAACGAACACCCGTGATTTGCGGCAAGAGGGTCACACTCCCGTTGCGGGACAGAATCCGTCAGGAGGGTGTAAAGCGGTTCATATTTCGCCCGAAGCAGGAACAGAGCGGCGACGAATCAGGCTTCGGTGATTCGATTGATCAAACTGGCGGAGTGAAATGCCTTGTAATGCTCCTGATCCGGGCAACGCTGGAGCCAGCCCTCATGCGATATCCGTGATCCGTGTTAACCCTTGTTGGAAGTGCGGAAGCGGCCAATCCTTTCATCTCTATGAAGCAACGGCTTCTCGGCGGCACTCCTGCCATTCATGAATCGAACCAGCCCTGAACAAACCATGCCCGAATCGGCGTCGGCGATTCGCCAGCCAAACCATCCGCAAAAGCAATCGCGACAATCACTGGATTCTGTAAGACGCGGAACATGCTTTGGCTTAAACTGATTCAATCACGTTGACGGACTGGAAGGACACCCGATGCAGCACCTCCGCAAGCTCATCACCGCAGCGGCATTTGGCCTGACTGCGATCTCGGCGGCATCCGCCCAGACATCGCCGCAAAAAACACTTCGCGTCGTACCATTCGCTGATCTGCAGGTCATCGATCCGATCAATACGACGGCTGGCAACGTGCAGAGCCACGCCATGCATGTCTATGATTTCCTCTTCGGCCAAGATGTGAACCAGATACCCAAGCCGCAGATGGTCGAGACATGGACCGTCAGCGACGATGGCCTGACATGGACCTTCACTTTGCGGGACGGCCTGAAATTCCATGACGGTGCGCCAGTCACGACGGATGACGTAATCCAGTCACTCAAACGCTGGGGCGCGCGCGATCCCTATGGCCGCCAGCTTGCGGCTCTCACGAAAGATATGGCCGCGAAGGATGCCAAAACTTTCACCTGGACGCTCACCAAACCCTTCTCGCTCAT
>CAXTUM010000181.1:0-5986 GCA_964247205.1 uncultured Beijerinckiaceae bacterium | reverse complement strand
TCCCCCGCCGCCGTGCAGATCTTCAAGGACCGCGGCATTGACGTGACGTTTGATCCCAACCTCGGCAAGGACAAGGACAAGCTCGCCGCTATGATTGGCGACTACGATGGCCTCGCCATCCGCTCCGCATCAAAGGCGACGGCGAAATTGCTGGAGTCCGCCACGAAGCTCAAGGTGATCGGGCGCGCGGGCATCGGCGTCGACAATGTCGATATTCCGGCGGCGACCGCCAGGGGCATCATCGTGATGAACACGCCCTTCGGCAATTCCATCACCACGGCGGAACACGCCATTTCCATGATGATGGCGCTGGCCCGCCAGATCCCCGAAGCCGATGTCTCCACGCAGGCCGGCAAATGGGAGAAAAACCGCTTCATGGGCGTGGAAATCACGGGCAAGACGCTTGGCGTGATCGGCTGCGGCAACATCGGCTCCATCGCGGCTGACCGCGGAATCGGCCTCAAGATGCGCGTCATCGCCTATGACCCGTTCCTGACGCCGGAGCGCGCCGTGAAGATCGGCGTGGAAAAGGTGGAGCTGGACGAGCTTCTGGCCCGCGCCGACTTCATCACGCTCCATGTGCCGATGACGGAGAAGACCAAGAATATCCTGTCCCGCGAGGCCTTGGCGAAGACCAAGAAGGGCGTGCGCATCATCAATTGCGCGCGCGGCGGTCTTGTGGACGAGGAGGCGCTGGCGGATGCGCTTAGGTCGGGCCATGTCGCCGGTGCGGCGTTCGATGTGTTCGCGGAAGAGCCCGCCAGCAGCAATGTGCTGTTCGGCCTGCCCAACGTGATCTGCACGCCGCATCTGGGTGCTTCCACCAACGAGGCGCAGGAGAATGTGGCGCTTCAGGTGGCGGAGCAGATGTCGGATTATCTGCTGCGCGGCGCCATCACCAACGCCGTCAATTTTCCGTCGATCTCGGCGGAAGAGGCTCCCCGCGTGAAGCCATTCGTTGCGCTGGCGGAAAAGCTGGGTTCGTTCCTCGGACAGCTGACGGAGGCAACCGTCAAGGGCATCCGCGTGGTCTACGAGGGCAAAGTCACGGAACTCAACACCAAGCCGATGACAGCCGCCGCCATCGCGGGTGCGTTGCGCCCCTTCATGCCCGACATCAACATGGTCAACGCCGCTGCGATTGCCAAGGAGAAGGGCATCAAGGTGGAAGAGACCACGCGTGATGCGGCGGAAGACGGCGAAAGCCGCATCAAGATCTATGTGGACGCCGAGGACATGAGCCGCCACGCGGCGGGAACGGTGCTGTCCGACGGCATCCCGCGCATCACCGAAATCCGCGACATCAAGGTGGATGCCGCCTTCGCGCCGCACATGATCTACGTGCGCAACGCCGACAAGCCGGGCTTCATCGGCGCGTTCGGCTCGCTGATGGGGGATGCGGGGGTGAATATCGCGACGTTCAACCTTGGCCGTGACCGTGCCGGTGGCGATGCGATCTGCTACGTGGCGGTGGACAGCCCGGTGGGGGATGACCTGATCGCCAAGATCGAGGCGATTCCACAGGTGAAGCGGGCGCGGAAGCTGGCGTTTTGAGTATTTTCTAGCCCAGCTTGCCCAGCCGTCAAAAAATCTCTGCAGTGAAGCATGACTGGCCGAGAAACTTCTTTGCCAGAACGGGAAAAGCCGGGCAACACTGCCCGGCTTTTCCTTGACCCATATCTGCTCTTACAGCCGGTAGCGGATCTGATCTGTCCAGAAGCGCTCAAGACGCAGCAACGCCGCATTGAGGCGCTGGAAATCTTCGGCTGGAATTCCGCCGATGTTCTCCACCGTCTTCACGTGCTTCTCGTAAAGAACGGCCACGATATCATGCACCTGCTGGCCTTTGTCGGTCAGGCTGATGCGCACGGAGCGGCGGTCAACGCGTGACCTTGCGTGGTGCAGGTAGCCCATCTCGACAAGCTTCTTGACGTTGTAGGAGACGTTCGAGCCGAGGTAATAGCCGCGCGTGCGCAACTCGCCCGCTGTCAGTTCCTTATCGCCGATGTTGTAGAGCAGCAGCGCCTGGACGCTGTTGACATCCGAACGGCCGCGACGGTCGAATTCGTCCTTGATGACGTCGAGCAGGCGGCGGTGCAGACGCTCCACCAGCTTGAGTGACTCGAGGTAATGGTCCTTGACGGCGGGGACTTCCGACCCGGCAGTCATTGGTTCTTTGAGAACCGCAGATGTCTTGTTCATGGTTTCGCCTATCCCTGTTACAGGCGGCGTTTTCGCCGTCCCTTGTTTCAGAGAATACGGCAACACAAGTGAAAGGCGGTTTAAGCGACAGGATAAATATTTGATTTACTACTGAGGGTTAACAGACTTTTATCTGACGCGGCGCTTATAATGAACGAAATATGAAAGCGAACACTTGCCAATTAATATTTGAACTCAGTGCTCCCGCTCCCGTTCGCGCGCGGATAGCCACGTCAGAAATACATAGACCACAACGAGCCCGAGCAGCAGAATATCGCCGGGCGCAGCGTCCCGCACGCCTTTGGCCAGAGTCCACGGCAGAAAAATCTCGCACAGCATGACGATCAGCCAGAGCACGGCCCCCCAGGCGCTGGTCAACCACAGACCGACGGCTGCCACACAATTGAGGATCGCATACAGAACGACGGAAATCTGTCCGATCACGGGTGACATCTCGAATCCATTCTCCGGACCGATGAAGCCAAGGATATTCGACCAGTCGATCATGCCGCGCACCAGGCAGAACAGGGCCAGGCCGCGCAGATAGATGATGAGCAGCCGGGTCCAGCGGCGACGGGCGCGCAACACGCTGTCGTCCGCCAGGATATCACGGTTGCGGATCTGGTCATCGGGCTTTGGAGCTTCCGGCGCAGTATGGGAAAATGGCCACATGGGCTGGCGTTACTCCAGAACCAGATCATCCGCCAGTGGCGCGAAATGCGCTTCGATGGCGGCAGGATCGACTTCCTCAATCCGTGCAGGCTTCCACAGGGGCTGCTGGTCCTTGTCCACGATCACAGCGCGGACGCCTTCATAAAAATCATGCCCGTCGGCGATGCGGCAGACGATGCGGTATTCCATGCGCATGACATCAGCGAAACTCATCTTCGCCCCGCGCTTCAACTGCCCCAGCGCAATCGCCATGCTGGTCGGTGATTTCAGGTGCATCGTCTCAAATGTCTGGCTGGCGAAAAGCGACCCGCCAAGCGCGGCATATGACAGCTTGGCCATGATGGCGGTCAGGCTGTCTTCTGCGAAGATATCAGCGATCAGCGCCTTGTGTTCCATCACTGGGCTGGCAGGCACAGGCATTTCGAAACGCTTCAGAACAGCATCAACAGGCTCCGCCGTCTCCAGCGCCACAGCCAGTTCCGCCATCCGCATGCTCTCGACCGCATGGGTCGCCAGTCCCAGCGCCATCGCATCGCCCAGGCCGATCCGCGCACCAGTGAGCGCCAGATACGCGCCGATGTGATGCGGCAAACGCGGCAGGAACCAGCTGGCGCCCACATCCGGGAAGAAGCCGATGCCGACCTCCGGCATGGCGAACATCAGTTTCTCCGATGCCACGCGATGCGAGCCATGGAAGCTCATGCCCACGCCGCCGCCCATGACAATGCCGTTGAGCAGCGACACAACGGGTTTGGGATAGGTCTTGAGCAGATGATTGAGCGTGTATTCCTCTTTCCAGAAGGGCTTGGCCTCGGCCTGGCGTCCCGCCTTGCCCAGATCGTAGAGCGCCCGGATATCGCCGCCCGCGCAGAACGCCTTCTCGCCAGCCCCGGTGATGATCACGCGTGTGACGGCGGGATCGTCCTTCCACGCCAGCATCTGCGGACAGATCGCCCGCACCATTGCGTGCGTGAGCGCATTCAGGGCTCTGGGCCGGTTCAGGACAATAACGCCAGCCGCACCGCGCCGCGCGATAAGAACCTCGGGTTCGGCAGCGTCCATGATCAGTTCACGACCTTGAGGCCGGGGCGGATGTCATGGCCGGAAGCCGCATAGAAATCGAGCACCTGCTCGAAGGTGACGCCATTGGTCTGCGCCTTGGCCAGCGGATGATCCTCCGCATCGATGAACAGCAGGGGCCGGTCATTGCCCTTCTGCGGACGCACGGCGCAGGGCAGATCGAGCGTGTCGGCAAAAGACCCGATCCGGTTGGCGAGCTTGCCGGGGAAGGTGCCCAGACTGGTCTGGTCAGGCGAGTCGAAGCTGTCGCCGTAGCGGTCAAAATCGGCAGAGGAGACTGCGACCCAGGCGCTGAACGACAACTCGGCCCCGCTGCCACCGATGATCGGCAGCACGACGACGCAGCGGATGAAGAACTGCCGGTTGTCGATGACGCAGAAATCCTCGAGCAGATAGTTGCGCGGATCGACATCGGGTGATTGCGCATTCTGCACCTCGCCGCCGTGCCACGGGTACGGCTTTTCCATGTTCACGGGGAAAACCCCGCCATGCTTCTGCCCGCAGGCGCGGCAGACGAAGGACGGATCATGCAGCCGCTTCCAGCGCGGATCGAAGTTCAGGTCGAGGGCGAGCGTCATGGCAGCGCTTTTCGCGGAGCGGGCGGGTTGCGTCAAGCCGGTAGGCCGCGTCAACCCCGCATCCATCTGCGACAGCATACCAAGATTCCCGCTCTTTCTTTGATCGATTCCAGTCTGTAGAACGGTGATGACAGAACACGGGGAAACACCATGACGCGCATGGAGCGGGGAAAAATGGCCGCTGTGGCCACATCAGGCCCGGTCGAGAAGCTCGATCTGGCCACGCGCCTGCGCCGCAACCGCAAGGCTGCATGGTCGCGCAATCTCGTGCGCGAGCATGATATCACGGTAAATGACCTGATCTGGCCGCTGTTCCTGATGGATCGCACGGACAATCGCTGGCCCGTCGAGCATATGCCGGGCGTCGACCGCATCAACATCGACGAAGCCTGCCGCGAGGCCGAAAAGGCGGCGAAACTCGGCATCCCCGCCATCGCTCCCTTCCCCTATATCGAGAAGGACCTGCGCGATCCCGTGGGAAGCGAAGCCGTCAACGCCGACAACCTGATGTGCCGCGCCGTGCGCGCCATCAAAAAGGCGGTTCCCGAGATCGGCATCATCACGGATTCCGCGCTCGACCCCTATACCAGCCACGGCCATGACGGACTGCTGACGGAGGACGGCCGCATCCTCAACGATCCGACGGTGGCGCTGCTGTGCCGCCAGTCGCTGGCGCTGGCCGAGGCGGGCGCGGACGTGATCGCCCCCTCCGACATGATGGATGGCCGCATCGGCGCCATCCGCCGCAAGCTCGACGCCAACAGCCTCGAGGACGTGCAGATCATGTCCTACGCCGCGAAATACGCGTCAGGGTTCTACGGCCCCTTCCGCGACGCCATCGGCACCAATCAGACGCTGGTGGGCGACAAGAGGACATACCAGATGGACCCCGGCAACGGCGACGAAGCCATCCGTGAAGCTGCCCTCGACATCGAGGAAGGCGCGGACATGATCATGGTCAAGCCCGGCATGCCCTATCTCGACATCGCGCGGCGGCTGAAAGAGACGTTCCAGATCCCGACCTTCGCCTATCAGGTGAGCGGCGAATACGCGCTGCTGGTGGCGGCAGCAAGGAACGGCTGGCTCGATCTGGATCGGGTGATGATGGAGAGTTTGCTGAGCTTTAAGCGGGCGGGCTGTGACGGGGTGCTGACGTATTTCGCGCCGGTTGTGGCGGAGCGGTTGCGGCGGCGCGCTTGAGCGGCATCCGGCGCCAGTGACGCGGCAGGTGCATAAATTAAGAATTTTGCACCATCGATATCCCAATAGCCTCTTTGTCTATTGGCTATGCGCCCCACCGGATTTTCGGCTATGAGCACGTCGTAGCGCCGCCACGAAAACTGCAGAGCCAATGAACATTAGACCGTCCACATCCAGCGATGTCCCTTCCATGGCGAAGGTGGCGGACGCGTCGCATCTCTTTCCGGGTGAGATGCTTCCTGAAATGATCAGCG